>JAHKAT010000396.1 GCA_018825925.1 Bacteroidota bacterium
CGATCTGACAGTGCTGAAATTTTATACAATCAAGCAATCATCAAAGAGCCTCGTTTTGTGGAGGCATGGCACAATTTGGGAATGATTCACGAAACAAGAGGTGAAAAAACGCGTGCTTTACAAGCGTATGCAAAAGCCTTGAAATACAATCCTGAGTTCGAATTGTCTCGAGAAGCCGCGGATCGTTTACGATGAAAAATCGAGAGATTCAAAAGGCCTTTTTAGAAGGTATAATTCCTGTTCTGGGATATTTTTATTGGGAATGGGGATTATCCTTTATACTGTTTTTTTACTTTTTAGACTGGATTGCCAAAGAAGTTGCCCAGCATTTGGGAGCCAAAAAAATTCAGTCCACGCAAGGAAATTCATTGGAAATCTGGAAAAGGCAAGGCCTTATTTCCTCCCTTACCATTTTATCTAGTATTTCTGTTTGGATATTTGCACTGTACTGTCGAACGGATGATTTTTCGATTCATGCCGAGCTAATTCAGTTTTTGATGTACAAAGAAATGGGAATTCCTCAAGGATTTATATTGCTGCCTATCATTGTATTAGGGGTTTGGATGACTTTTAAATACGAATTTTTACAACAAAAAATACAGTTTCGCCGCACCATGTCGCAATGGTGGATGAACCAACGGATTTATAATTTATCCTTCTTAGTCGCTGGAATTTTGAGTTTCGCTTTGATTTCTTTGCAACCTTATTTTAGCTTGATTTTGTTGGTCGGCGCCCCTGTTTTGGCCCTTGTTATTAATCAAAAATTTATTGCAAAATAAGGCGCGCTGTTTCTAGCGTTTTTTGTTCTAAAATCACCGTTTTATCTCCCTTCACTCTTTGGATAGTCGCATCGTCATAATGGCGAATGGTTACTAATTCGAGGTTCTCTTGAACTGTTACTTGATAGGTATTTTCGAACAAACCTAACAATTGCGAAATATCGATTTTATCTCGATCTAGCAAAATAGAAAAGCTCAAGGCTGAGTTTTGCATCACATTAATTTTTGCATTTGCTCGTGCCAAACGAATAAAAATATCACTCAAATTTTCCTCCACAATAAATGAAAAATCGCGAGGAGTTATCGACACCAATACTTGATTCATTTTAAAAATAAAAGAAGGAACCAAAGTGTCGGAAGTGGCATCTGCTTGTATCGTTGTTCCATCCTTTTCAGGTTCGATGAACGATTTTACATAAAGTGGTATATTCTTATTTTGTAAAGGCTTGATGGTTTTTGGGTGTATCACCGAGGCACCATAGTAGGAAAGTTCAATGGCTTCGCGAAACGAAATTTTATCCAGCTTTACCGTGTCATCAAAATACTTTGGATCGGCATTCAACATTCCGGGTACATCTTTCCAAATCGTGACACTTTCAGCATTCGTACAGTAAGCAAAAACGCCTGCGGTAAAATCAGACCCCTCTCTTCCTAAAGTCGTTGTTTTTCCATCAGATGTATGTCCTATAAACCCTTGTGTTACTTGAATATCTACTTCAGAAAAGTAAGGTAAAAAGTCTTGAGTGATCAAAGTTTCAGTGGTACGCCAATCAATTTCTGCCTCTCTAAATTTATGATTGGTACGGATTAATTGGGTTGCGTTTGCCCAACGTGCCGAGTGCCCTTCTGTTTGCAAAAAAGCTGTTACGATATGAGTAGAAATAACTTCCCCTAATGAAACAATACTATCATATACCTCATCAAAACTACTTTCATTTTGGTTATTGGCTGCTTCCAATTGATCAAAGATGGTGTTGATCGTTTCAAATATTCCATTTTCTTTTTTCGGGAAAAGGTCGTTCAAAATTTCCGTATGAAAGTCGCGTAAAAAAGTTGCTTTTTCTTTGACAACAAGAGGGTTATTTTGGTGTACGGCCTTCGCTATTTCCTCCAAAGCATTGGTCGTTTTCCCCATTGCCGAAATGACGATGATTCGTTTTTCACCGTCAAAAAGACGTAAAATATTGGACACATTTCGTACTGCATTCGGATCTTTTACCGAAGCCCCTCCAAACTTAAAAACTTTCATTTAACTTAATTTATCAGACAATATTCGCATCTCAATTACCGGAGAAATCTTTTCGTATAAAATATTGTGAACAGCCTCTAGAATTGGCATATCCACTTGGAATTTTTTGTTTATTTCATACAAAGATTTGGTAGCATAATACCCTTCAGCAATCATATCCATTTCCAACTGTGCTGTTTTTACCGAGTACCCTTTACCGATCATAAAACCAAAGGTTCGGTTTCGTGAAAATTTAGAATAAGCCGTTACCAGCAAATCTCCCAAATAGGCTGAAGTTTTTACATCTCGGTGGATTGGGCTAACTTCATCAATGAAATTCTCGAGCTCAATAATTGCATTGGCAATTAATACAGCCTGGAAGTTATCCCCATATCCAAGACCTGAGCAAATACCTGAAGCTAGGGAATAAACGTTTTTCAAAACTGCAGAAATTTCCGTTCCAAATAAATCGTCAGAAAGATTGGTTTTAATATAACGGCAATTCAATGCTTTTGCCATAATCTCGGCATTCTGCTCATTCGGACAGGCGATAGTGAGGTACGAAAGTCTTTCAAGAGCTACTTCTTCTGCATGACAAGGGCCGCAAATAATTCCAATTTGTTCGTAGCTTGTGCCAAAAGATTTGTGAATATATCGAGCAGGAATGGCATTATATTCTGGCACGATTCCTTTTACGGCACTATAAATGATTTTGTCTTTCATTTGCTCAGGACCGATATTTTCAAATATTTCGGTCAAGAAGGCAGAAGGCGTTGCGATAATCAAGATACTTGATTCCTCGATTACTTTCAGCAAATCATTGCTAACGTTTATTTTCGCTAGATCGAATTCAACAGATTGAAGATATTTTGGGTTTTTCTTATACTTTAAAATATGGTCAACCGCCTCACTGCTGCGCATCCACCAATTTACTTTCGTTGCATTGTTGCACAATATTTTAGTCAAAGCTGTTGCCCAACTTCCCCCTCCAATAACTCCTATAGTGTGATTACTTTCCATTGATTCCGAATGCAAAAATACATATTATTAGACGATGTTAAAGAATCGCTAATGGACGAGCGTTTTTTAACAGGCCTAGTTTTATTCTACTTTTTTGATATCAAACGTATTAAAATCGCCGTGTCGACTATTCTTATACCTTTTCTACCTCCAGTTTTGTGTCTTCAGACTCTGCTAAATCTGTTAGTAAGGCTTTTGAATTCAGACTTTCAAACGAAATATTGGTCGCTAAAACTTCCGCGCAAACGTAAGCTTCGTTTTCACGTATTGCTTTTTGATTCGCTTCATTGGTTTCCACTTTTAAAACGATTTTATCCGTTACTTCCAAGCCCACCTCCTTGCGTAAATTTTGAACGCGATTCACTAGTTCTCTAGCGATTCCTTCAGCCACCAACTGCTCATTCAAGGTGATGTCCAAAGCCACAGTCATGGATCCTTCTGAAGCCACCAACCAGCCAGGGATGTCTTGTGCTTGAATTTCAAAATCATTCATATCTAGCTCTACATCAACGCCATCTACTTGACCTTTCCAGCCTTGGTTTTTCTCCACAATTGCAATGTCTTCTGCTTTCAACTGACCCACAATTGCCGCTATAGCTTTCATTTGCTTACCATACTTTGGACCTATCGTTTTAAAGTTCGGCTTGATGCTTTTCACCAAAATATCGTTGTTTTCAGAAAGTAATTCCAATTCTTTGACATTCACTTCCGAAAGAATCAAGTCTTTGACATGCTGCAAGTTATCGCTAAATTTTTTGTCTAGCGCTGGAATCATTATTTTTTGCAAAGGTTGGCGAACGCGCAGATTTTCTTTCTTTCTCAAAGCCAAAACCAACGAACAAGCCGTTTGTGCCAAAGCCATTTGCGACTCCAGGTCTTCGTCAATTATCGATTTATTTACCTTAGGAAAAGCTGCCAAATGCACTGAATCGAAGCTGTTTTTACCGCTTGCTTTTTGTAAATCTAGGTACAACTGATCCGTGAAAAAAGGTGCAATTGGCGATGCCAAAATTGCGATATTTTCTAAACAAGTATATAAGGTTTGGTAAGCAGACAGCTTGTCTTGTGCATCGTCACTTTTCCAAAAACGGCGGCGCGATAAACGGACAAACCAATTCGACAATTGGTCGCTCACAAAATCTTGAATCAATCGACCAGCTTTTGTCGGTTCATATTGCTCAAACGCTTCTTCTACTTGCTGAATTAAACTGTTTAATTTCGATAAAATCCAACGGTCAATTTCTGGTCTGTCTTTTAGCTCTACATCTTTTTCAGAATAATCAAATCCGTCGATATTGGCATACAAAGAGAAGAAAGAATACGTGTTGTAAAGTGTTCCGAAGAATTTTCGTTGAACTTCTGTTATTCCGTCTAAATCAAATTTTAAATTATCCCAAGGCTGTGCATTGGTGATCATATACCAACGAGTTGCATCGGGGCCAAATTTATCTAAGGTCGTAAATGGATCCACTGCATTGCCCAAACGTTTGGACATTTTCTGACCATTTTTATCCAATACTAAACCATTGGAAACCACGTTTTTATAAGCTACTTTATCGAAAACCATTGTCGAGATTGCATGCAAAGTATAAAACCAACCTCGCGTTTGATCGACACCTTCTGCAATAAAATCCGCTGGATAAGATGTTTGTTGATCTACCATTTCCTTGTTCTCAAACGGGTAGTGCCACTGTGCATAAGGCATGGAGCCTGAATCAAACCAAACATCAATCAAATCAGCTTCTCTGGTCATTGGCTTGCCCGAGGCAGAAACCAATATGATTTTGTCGACATAATTTTTATGGAAATCAATTTTATCATAATTCTCTTTGGACATATTGCCCGGCTCAAAATCATTCAATGGATTGGTTGCCATGATGTCAGCAGCAACGGCTTTTTCGCATTCTTTCTTTAATTGTTCGGCTGAAGAAATACAAATTTGTTCCGTTTTATCTTCAGTTGTCCAAATTGGAATCGGAATTCCCCAATACCTAGATCGCGATAAATTCCAATCGTTGGCATTCTCTAACCATTTTCCAAAACGTCCGGTTCCAGTCGATTCTGGTTTCCAATTAATGGTATCGTTTAGATCCATCATTCGTTGTTTTACGTCGGTCACTTTAATAAACCAAGAATCCAAAGGATAGTACAAAACAGGTTTGTCTGTTCGCCAACAATGCGGATAACTGTGAACGTATTTCTCAACTTTAAATGCTTTGTTTTCCGTTTTTAGTTGAATGGCAATTTGCACATCTACTGATTTATCTGGTGCAGTTCCTTCGTCGTAATATTCATTCTTCACGTACATGCCAGCATACGGACCTACTTCTTTTCTAAAACGACCTTGCAAATCCACCAACGGAACTTGGTTGCCGGCATCATCCAACACCAATAAGCCAGGCACACCTGCATCTTTTGCAACGCGCGCATCGTCAGCTCCAAAGGTAGGCGAAGTGTGAACGATTCCCGTTCCGTCTTCTGTCGTTACAAAATCTCCAGGAATTACTTGAAATGCATTTTCTGGATTTTCACAAGGCAATACAAATGGCAATAGTTGTTCGTAACGGATTCCAACTAAATCAGAACCAGAAACTGTTCCAACAACAAAATAAGGCACTGTTTTCGCTCCTTTTTCATAGGCTGAAAGCTCTTTTTCTTCTTCTACTTTCGAAAACCCTTTAGAAAACCGATATCCTACTAAATTTTCAGCAAGAATTACTTCAATTGGTTCGAAGGTATATTGATTAAAAGTTTTAACAAGAACATAAGGGATTTTCGGTCCAACCGTTAAAGCTGTATTGGAAGGCAAAGTCCACGGTGTAGTTGTCCAAGCTAAAAAATGTGCCGTATCCGAGAAGACAGTTCCCGGTGCAAAAGGATTGTTTGTATTGGCAACAATTTTGAATTGTGCAACAACGGTAGTGTCTGTCACGTCTCGATAACAGCCCGGTTGGTTGATTTCGTGAGAAGACAATCCTGTACCTGCTTTCGGTGAATAGGGCTGAATGGTGTAGCCTTTGTACATTAAGTTTTTGGAGTACAACTGCCCAAGCAACCACCAAACCGACTCCATGTATTTGGATTCGTAGGTCACATACGGGTCTTTCATATCCACCCAATAACCCATTTGTTTGGTTAAATTATTCCAAATATCGGTGTAACGCATTACTGCTTCCTTACACGCTTTGTTGTAATCTTCAACAGAAATTTTAGTACCTATATCCTCTTTGGTGATGCCCAATTCTTTTTCCACTCCTAGTTCAACGGGCAAACCGTGAGTATCCCAGCCTGCTTTTCGGTTGACTTGAAATCCTTGTAAAGTTTTGTAACGACAAAAAATATCTTTTATCGCACGGCCCATCACGTGGTGAATTCCCGGCAAACCATTCGCAGAGGGTGGTCCTTCGAAGAATATATAAGGTTTAGCAGCTGGGCGCGTAGAAACGGACTGTTCGAAAACAGCTTTTTCCTCCCATCTTTTTAAAACTTCTTGCGCCACATTTGGCAAGTTCAAACCTTTGTATTCTGGATATAATTTTGACATAAAGTACCGATTCAATTTACGGACTGCGAAGGTAATGAATTTGATTTTAGATTGGCCGGTTACCGATTAACAGATTGCAGATTGCAGATTGGTTAATTGGAAAATGGTCTGATTTACATATTGGATGATTTTTCCAGTTTTCACTTTTTCTCGTCAGGAAGGCAATTAAGGTCTAGGCGCAACTCGATTGAAACCTCAAAAAAATTAATGAAGAAAAAGAGTGAATGCTCCAAAGAAGTATCCACTCTTGATCATATTTTATCTCCATCCACCTCCTAAAGCACGGTACGTATTCACCACAGCTAGTAGTTGTTGTTTTTTTGTTTCAACTAAATCAAATCTTGATTCTAAAGCGTCGCGTTGTGTCATCAAAACCTCTATATAATTAGCCCGCGCAAACTTGAACAAATCATTGGCAATTTGAATTGACTCTGTGAGTACTTTTACTTGTTCTAACTTCAGAGCATAGCTTTTTTCCAAATTATTGACTTTGGCTACTTGATTGACTACGTCAATATAGGCATTCAATATCGTTTTTTGGTATTCGTAAACAGCTTGGATTTGCTTTGAATTTGAAGAATAATAAAGTGCTTTTATCTCATTTCTATTTATTACTGGCCCCATTAAACCACCCATCAACGAAAACAAAATGGACTCCGGTGCTTTAGCCCAATATACTGGATTAAAAGCCTGTAAGCCAATAATGGACTCTAAACGAAGTGAGGGATAAAAGTTAGCGCGAGCCGATTTCACATCTAATTTTGCCGCATTTAAATTCAGTTCAGCTCTAAGAATATCAGGTCGGTTGCTTAACAATTGCTCAGGCGTTCCCACTTGTATAATAGGTATGGGCAGATCATTGAACTCTTGTTGGGTTCTCTCAATGGTTTGTGGAAAGCGACCTACTAAGAAATTGATTTGATTCTCTGATTCTACAATTTTTTGCTGAATTTCATATTGCAGACTTTGGGTATAAAGCAATTGCGCTTCAAATTTTCGAACTGCCAATTCAGTAACTCGTGCAGCCTCTTTTTGCAGTTTTACAATCTCCAAAGCATTGGTTTGAATTTGAATATTTTGTTGAACAATTAATAATTCTTTGTCAAAAGCCAATAATTCGTAATAGGCATTTGCAATTTCTGCAACCAAATGAGTGACCATGAAGTTTTTACCTTCAACCGTGCTAAGATAACGCATCGTTGTGGCCTTTTTTGAATTGCGTAATTTATTCCAAATGTCCACTTCCCACTCGGCAAAAGCACCTACACCAAAGTTTGGAACTGGGTCGGGCATTGCTCTGCCAGGAACAATTTCTGTATTCGCTTCACTTGCTCCGGTACTGGTGTATCTGCCTACCTTGTCCAAGCTTGCACCAGCTCCGACTCCAACAGACGGTAGATAAGCTCCCTTTTTAGCCATTACTTCATTGTTCGCCATTTGAATTTCTTGTAAAAGAATATTCAACTCTTGATTATTGTTTAATGCACTATCAATTAATGCAATCAAAAACGGATCTTGAAAGAAATCTTGTCGTTTTTGATTGGAAGTATTAGCTGAATCAGCAGAGCCATTGAAGCTACTTGGAACTGATTTAACTTCCGTTTTCAGAGATACATTTATACTTTGACAGCCAGCAAAAACCAACAGTAAACTAAATGCAACTAGGGTTTTAAATATTTTATTATTCATGATCTTCTGTTGTTGGAAAGCTATCAATAGCTCGTACAAAATCTTCTGTTAATGAGCTGTCATCTTCGTCTTTTATAAGTTGTCTTCCATTGGCTAAGCTGCCAAAAACATAGTACAGACCGGGTACAACTATCACGCCGAAAACAGTTCCAAAAAGCATACCTCCTAAAGCACATGCACCAATTGTTTTGTTACCAATAGCACCAGCACCGTGCGCCAAAATCAATGGAATTAATCCGGCCATAAAAGCAAATGAAGTCATAAGAATTGGACGGAATCGTACTTTTGCTCCTTCAATCGCTGCTTCTACCACAGTTGCTCCTTCTTTTTGTTTTTGAATGGCAAATTCTACAATCAAAACTGCATTTTTACCGAGGAGTCCGACGAGCATGACGAGTCCTACTTGAGCATAAATATCATTGGCAAGTCCCATCGTTTTTAAGAAGAAGAAAGACCCGAAAATCCCGGCGGGCAAAGATAAAATTACCGCCAATGGAATTAAGAAACTTTCGTATTGTGCGCAAAGGACGAAGTAAACGAAAAAGACTACTATAATAAAAATGTAGATTGCTTCATTGCCACGTAAGGTTTCATCCTTAGACAAGGCCGCCCAATCGATATCAAAGCCATTAGGCAGTGTTTTTTCAGCTACATCTTGAATAACAGCTATCGCCTCACCACTGCTATATCCTTTTGCGGGAGCACCTCTTATTCCTGCTGTATTATACATGTTATAGCGATTAATTTCATTGGCTCCTTGGCTTTTTTTAATGCGCATAAAAGCTGAAAACGGAACCATTTCATCGCGATCATTTTTTACATAAAGATTCAACACGTCACTTGGCAATTTTCTAAACTCAGGTCCTGCCTGAACAAAAACTTTAAAAAACCGTTGGAATTTGATAAATCCTTGTTCGTAGGTACTTCCCACAAAAATCGAAAGAGTATTCATCGCATTACCAATACTTACACCTTTTTGCATCGCTAATTCATTGTCGAATTCAATCTCATATTGTGGATAGTTGGCGCTAAAAAAAGTAAACAACCCTGTCAGTTCCTTTTGCTTATTCAGTTCAACCATAAACTCCTTGGTTACTTCATCCAGCTGATGATAATCCCCAGAATTGGTTTTGTCTAATAATTGCAAGGCAAATCCACCTGCCGCACCATAACCTGGCACAGCTGGCGGGTCGAAAAACTCAATTGTCGCGCCAGGAATCTCATGGGCGCTTTCCTCAAGTTCGTAAATAATTTCACTCACTGTTTTTTCTCGTTCCGACCAAGGTTTAAGGTTGATCAAGCACGTTCCTGCATTTGAGCCTCGACCCTCAGTCAACACCTCATAACCTGCAATGGAGGAAACTGATTTAACACCCTTGTTTTCCTTTATTAATTTCTGTAATTTTTCCGAAATGTCATTGGTGCGTTCCAATGTAGATCCTGGAGGTGTTTGAACAATGGCATAAATCATCCCTTGATCCTCACTTGGTATAAAGCCGTTTGGTAAATTGGAACTCAAACCGAAAATACCCAGTCCAAACAGGAGTAGAATCCCGAAGGTAATTGCACGTCGGTTAACGATTAATCGCAACAAGCTAACATAGCGGCCTGTTAATTTCTCAAACAATACGTTAAATCGGTCTAAGAATCTATTCAATATCGATTTTTTTCGCGGTTTGCCATGATTGTTTTTCAAAATCATTGCACACAGAACCGGTGTAAGCGTGAGCGCCACAAAACCTGAAATAACGATAGAGGTAGCCATGGTAATCGCAAATTGGCGATAAAAAACTCCAACCGGTCCGGACATGAATGCAACTGGAATAAAAACAGCAGTCATTAAGAGCGTTATGGCAATTACGGCCCCACTTATTTCACCAATTACCTTTTTAACCGCATGAAATGGTGAGAGATGCTCCTCTTCCATTTTGGCATGCACCGCCTCGACGACGACAATGGCATCATCGACGACAATACCAATGGCCAGAACCAAAGCAAATAGTGTTATCATATTAATTGTGAGCCCAAAAAGCTGCATAAACATAAAGGCCCCAATTAAAGATACAGGTACAGCGATTGTTGGAATAAGTGTTGACCTCCAGTCTCCCAAGAAGATAAAAACAACCAGAGCCACCAATATAAACGCATCTCGTAAAGTATGTAAAACATTTTCAGTTGAGGCATCCAGAAAATTAGAAACATCATAGGATATTTCGTAGTCCATTCCAGGAGGAAAGGTTTCTTTCAATTCTTCAAGTTTCGTTTTTACACGATCAATAACATCACTAGCATTGCTTCCATACGTTTGTTTCAAAACAATTGCTGCAGATGGATTTCCATCCAAATTGGAATAAATGTCGTAGTATTCACTCCCTAAATCAACGCGAGCAATATCTTTTAACCGCAATATTTCACCTTCGGCATTAGCTCGTATAATCACCTCTTCATATTGTTTTGCTTCGCTATATCTATCCGAGTAAGCCAATACATATTCCAGAGCTTCTGCCCTATTTCCATCGCCACGACCAATACGGCCTGGTTTTCCAATAATACTTTGGTTGGCCAAGGATTCCATTACCTCATCGGGCGAAACGTTGTAAGCCCGCATTCTATCTGGATTCAACCAAACGCGCATTGCATATTGTCGACTACCTAAAATCTTTGCTTGTCCAATACCTTCTATCCTTTGTATTTCAGGAATCATGTTGATTCCGGCATAATTGAATAAGAACTTCATATTGGCATTTGAATCCTTGCTATATAAATTGACATACATCAACATACTAGGCATGATTGGAGTGATAACAACCCCTTCACGTTGAACCAATTCTGGCAATTTATTCAGAACTTGTTGAACTCTATTGGATACTTGCACCAAGGCTTGATCAGGGTCGGTTCCGAGATTGAAAACTACCTGAATATTTGCTTCACCTGCACTTGTTGCATCCGAGGTCATATACTTCATTCCCCATGCGCCATTAATAGATTGCTCCAAAGGAATCAAAACCGACTCCGATAATGTTTTAGCGCTCGCTCCTGGATAAGATGCCGTTACCATCACCATAGGAGGGGCAATGGACGGAAACTGAGAAGTTGGTAATGTTTTAATAGCTAGATACCCCATAAAGACAATCACTAATGAAAGTACGATTGCCAAAACTGGTCGTTTTATGAATTTACTAAACATGATTTTAATCTTTTAATAAATAATTTTCCTTATTCAACATAAATTTCAAGTGTTGTAAGCACCTTTTCTGGAGACACATATTTCACCTTTACCTTCTGATTTTCTTTGACTTTTCGAATACCTTCAACTATAATTCGATCCGTTTCAGATATTCCGCCTTTTAAGACATACAAATCCTGTAACTCTGAGGCAATCTTCACTTCTTTTGCATGTACGACTCCTTGTTTGTTCACTACAAAAACAAATCTTTTTTCTAAAACTTCAAAAGTTGCCTTTTGAGGAATAATTAAAGCGTCCTTAATTTTAGATCGCATGCGAATGTTGCCAGTTTCTCCATGTCGCAATATTTTTTTAGGATTTGGAAAGGTAGCTCGGAAGGCAATGTTCCCTGTTTCATTATTGAAATCTGCTTCGATTGTTTCAACGATTCCTTCGAAATTAAACAGTTCATTATTGGCCATTAAAAGTCTAACTCTGTGCAAACTGTCCTTATTAATAGCTGTTTTGTAATCCAAATATTCTGCCTCGGGTACGTTGTAGTACACCCACATTTTACTGTTGTCTGAAAGACTGGTTAACAAGTCCCCTTCTTCTACCAAACTGCCTAATCGGGCTTGAAAACGGCCCATAATCCCACTAAATGGGGCTCTAATTTCCGTGAATCCAAGATGAACTTTTGCCAATTGAAGTTCGGCATTTGCCTTGTCCATTTTAGCCTTGGCCATCGCTAATTCATTTTTGGAAACTACATCTCCATCCGATAAAGATTTAGTTGTTCTGTATTCTATTTCAGCAAAATTTACTTCTGCTTGAGCTTTTTGTTTTTCCGCTTCATAGAGCATTGGCATTATGCGAAACATAAGCTGGCCTTCCTTTACAAATTGACCTTCGTCTACAAAAGTTTTTTGCAAATAACCTCTCTCCAAGGCCCTCAAATCAATATGGTTGATTGCATGAATTTGACATACATAATCCCGCACTATGGTTGTGTCTTTTTTTAATGGGTTGGTCACTTCAAAAACCAGGGTTTCTTTTTCTTCTGTATCAATATCTGAACCGCAGCTAGCGAAAATCAATGACACGGAAACACTCAAAAAGATGAATATTTTCTTCATTTTTATAAAATTGGATGATTTTGATTTGTTGTAAATCTGGTTAGCTTAATAGCTGATTATCAATGTCTAAAATATAAAGCCAATTAATACCGGCACTTACAATGAAAACTTTGAACTTATAAGTTGATCAAATACGAAAAACTTGGAATAAAACTAACAATCGACTTGGGGTGCCGAATAAAGGTGGGAAATAGTTTTGCTTATTCGAGAGGTTTAAACTCGATAAACCTGCACAACTAAAGCAGAAATGACTAGAAAAATAATGAAGTGATTTATGTTGATTTGATAAAAGTACTTCATCTTCATCTTCTTTTTCCTTTTCTGTCTCTGTCTCTGAAATTTCTAATAGAAATCCTTCCTGATTATTGGAATGTGCGAAAAGATGTATGGTGCAAACTCGACTTTCAAAGGAATCCGGTTGAATTTTTTTTAAGTCTAAATCTTGTGAGTTTTGGAGACCTGACGTATGTGATGCAACAGCAGAAAATCCCGATTTCGAACCTATTAAAAGGAGCAATAAAACCAATACATTTGTGAATCTCCTAGATCTCATTATTCTACAAAATTACGCAATGTTTGGTTCCGTTATTTATTTCGCGTGTTAAATATGTGTTAACGATTTTTAGACTTTTCTCAAGAATTAACACCTTGTTCCAGCTAATTTTTAGCTACAAAGGTTTTCTTTGTCTCACATTGAATAATTAAAGGTTTCACATGCCACATACAAAAACCAGAGTCAACCATGCTTTCCCTGACCTTTTAAAGACTCAGACTTGGTGTCCAGATCGTTTTTTCCAATGGCAACCTCTAATCTATGTGGTAATTCCTATGGTTTTTAGTTTACTTATCTTTTGGGTATTTAGGCCGCCAGAAATTGCAATCAACCATCTGCTTTTTTCGATTTTCCATTTTCAGCCCCATTTAGATTGCCCTCAGCATTTTGAGTGGTTGGTATACAATCTACCTGGTGCACTTTGGATGTATGCTTTTTTGTTTAGCTTCATTTCAGATGGGAAAAAAGGATTACTGCGCTGTCTACTACCCCTTTTAATTCCTGTTGGGATTGAGTTTCTTCAATTTTTCCATATTACAGATGGTACATTTGATCCTTTAGATTTACTTTTTTACTCCATTACTTGGTTACTATATTTCCTAGTGTGGAACAAAAATGGAAATCAAATCGTGCTGTGGAAATCGATGCACAGCCTTCGTAAAGGAGAAGTTGCTGTTTTTCTGTTTTTCTTTATGAGCCTTTTTTTTGCCGATGTAATGAACTGATTTTAAAGAACAATATTCACAATTTTTCCTGGCACAACAATCACCTTTTTAGGCTGTTTGCCTTCCATCCACTTAATTGCATCTGGTAAAGCCATCACGTGTTGTTCCACCTCCTTTGCACTTAAAGTCAACGCTAAATCCACTTTTAATCGCATTTTTCCATTGAAACTAACGGGATAAGAAAAATTACTTTCTATTAAATGTTCCTCGTTAAACTTCGGGAATTCTGCATGACTTACCGTCCCAGCTTGTTCACCTAATTTCACCCAGAGTTCTTCTGCAATATGCGGTGCGTATGGCGACAACAAGATGATCAATTCCTTCAAAACTGTTCGGTTGTTGCATTTTTGTTCTGTCAGTTCATTCACACAAATCATAAAATTAGAAACGCCTGTATTAAAGGAGAAACGCTCTAAATCATCACCGATTTTCTTGATTGTTTTGTGTAATGTTTTCAAATTGTCTTTGGATGGTTCATCGTTTGTCAAGCAAACCATGTTTCCTTCATCGTGGAACAAGCGCCAAAGCTTTCGCAAGAAATTGTGCACCCCGCTAATTCCTTTGGTATCCCATGGTTTACTTTGTTCCAAAGGACCTAAAAACATCTCATACATCCTCAAAGTATCTGCGCCAAATTTATCGACTAACTCGTCTGGAGTTTGCACGTTGTATTTAGACTTCGACATTTTTTCGACTTCGTGACCGCAGAGATACGTTCCGTCTTCTTCTAGAATAAATTCAGCATTTGCAAATTCTGGTCTCCATTTTTTAAACGCTTCGATGTCTAATTTGTCATTATCAACGATGGAAATATCGACATGAATGGGCGTCGTTTTCATCGTTTTTCGTTTGGAGGCGGTAACCAAAGTTGTATTATCCTCACTTCGATACACAAAACTACTTCTCCCCAAAATCATCCCTTGGTTGATCATTTTTTGGAAAGGCTCGTCGAAAGGAATGTAGCCTAAGTCGAATAAAAATTTCGTCCAAAAACGTGAGTACAGTAAGTGTCCCGTTGCATGTTCTGATCCTCCAATGTATAAATCCACGTTCTTCCAATAATCCACTTTTTCTTTCGAAACAAATTCCGTTTCATTTTTTGGATCCATGTAGCGCAAGAAATACCAAGAACTTCCGGCCCATCCTGGCATCGTGTTAAATTCCATTCTGTCGCCAAAATGTTTTTCCCAAGACTCTTTTTTAGCACGCGCCAAAGGTGGTTCCCCATCTTCTGTGGGCAAGTATGCATCCACATCGGGTAAAACGATTGGTAAATCTTCGTCAGCCACTAACTTCGGCAAATCGTTTTCGAAATAGACCGGGAATGGTTCTCCCCAATAACGCTGGCGTGAAAAGATTGCATCTCGCAAGCGATAGTTGATTCGTCCTTTCCCGATTCCTTTTGATACTATGGCATCAATCGCTTTTTTCATGGCTTCTTTTACGGGCAGATCGTTCAAAAAGTCAGAATTAGCAATGATGGCCTCTTTTTCAGAATAAGCTGATTCTGAAATATCGATATCTTTAAAAATATTTGGAATAGGAATCTCGAAATGTTTTGCGAAATCATAATCGCGCTCGTCACCGCAAGGCACCGACATAACAGCCCCAGTTCCATAGCTCGCCAACACATAGTCTCCAATCCATATCGGGAGTTTGGCACCCGTAAAAGGATGAAGCGCATAGGCCCCGGTAAATTCTCCTGTTATATTTTTTACATCCGATTGACGATCACGTTCTGATTTCAAGGCAGACTGACGGATATATTGTTCAACTTTTTCCTTCTGTTCTTTGCTGGTTATTTTTGAAACCAAAGGATGTTCTGGAGCCAAAACCATGAAAGAAACGCCATAAATGGTATCTGGACGGGTAGTAAAAACCTCAATGGTGTGGCCATCGCTCAATTCGTTCTCGATTTTTGTGGATGCTATACCTTCATCGCCTGACTGAGCTAAGCCCCTATCAACGGCAAAGAACACGGATGCACCTACTGATTTTCCAATCCAATGACGTTGCATGTCTTTGATAGAATCGGTCCAATCTACCTTATCGAGACCTGTGATTAAGCGATCTGCGTATGCTTTAATGCGCATCGACCATTGGCGCATTTTTTTCTGTTCCACAGGATGTCCCCCTCTTTCCGAAACGCCATTTACCACCTCATCATTGGCTAAAACAGTGCCCAAAGCCGGACACCAATTCACCCATGAGTCGGCCAAATAAGCTAAGCGATATTCCTGAAGAATTGCTTCTTTTTTGTGCGCATCATAACTGTTCCAATCTTCTGAAGTGAAAATTGAATCAAAATCTGAACAGGCTTCAATATTTTTATTTCCTTCCTTTTCGAAGGTCGAGATTAAATCCGCAATAGGTCGAGCTTTATCCTGTTTCGAGTCATACCATGAAGCAAAAACTTGTTTAAAAATCCATTGCGTCCATTTGTAATATTCTGGTGAAGAGGTTCTTACTTCACGCGACCAATCGTAGCAAAAACCAATTTTATCCAATTGATCTCGGTAACGGGCAATGTTTTGTTCAGTGGTAATAGCTGGGTGCTGGCCAGTTTGAATTGCGTATTGTTCGGCGGGTAAACCGAAAGAATCGTACCCCATTGGATGTAGGACATTGAATCCTTGCAATTTTTTATACCGGGCGAATATATCGGAGGCAATATATCCAAGAGGATGTCCAACGTGTAAACCAGCCCCTGATGGATAAGGGAACATATCAAGAATATAATATTTCGGTTTTGACTTGTCCTCAAGTACTGTATAGGTTTGATTTTGTTTCCAAAATTCTCTCCATTTTTGCTCTATGCTTTGAAAAGCGTATTCCATCCTTTTAACGTTTATGGCTGCAAAGATAAACCCTTTAATAGAAACTAAAATCCGAACCTTAAAAAGTTCTATCTTTACTTGAGTTGATTTTCATGAGTTTGCGTTCAATTGTATTGTTTCTTGCTTTTTGTTTCCCTCTTCTACTGCTGAGTCAAATTGATTATTTAAAAGAAACCAGATTAGTTTACGCTGTTAACAAAGCAGAAAAAGGTTCATCAAAAGTGAAAGCCTGGATAAATCTGAGTAAATACTACGAAACACATAATGTTTTCAAAGCAGATAGTATTGCAAAGCTGGTCGCCCCGCGTTTAGATAGCCTGTCAGGTGTTGATCAGTTTAAGGCCATGCTTTTTGTGGCAAATTCCTTAAGAAAAAATGGAAACTATAATGATTACTATGGTTTAATTCAAAAATTCCAAAATTTTCAAGATGACGCCTTAGAAAGAAATGATGCTTTTGCGAAGCAAATCAATATTGGGTTTTTATATGCCAACTACTTAGAGGACAAAAAGGCTCAAAAGGCTTTAAATCTGGCGCTTGATTACGCTAAGAAAATGAAGAGTTTTACTGCTTTAACAGAAGTATATTGTCACATGGCAATAAACAAAATGCTGAGCAATCAGAAAGATGCTGCTATCACTTTCACAGAAGAATCCCTCAAATATGCAAGAAGATCTGGGCATAAACGAGATTTAAGCAAGGCTTTTAATTGTCAGGCTCAGATTTATGATTTTTTCGGTCAAGTAGAATTGGCCGTCGCCAAAAACCTTGTTGCCTTTCAGTTGGCAAGTTCAATTAACGACTTGGTCTATATGTCGGAATTTTCGCGTGAAATAGGTCAAAAACAGCTTTTGATAGATAACCTAAAAGACGCGGAATTTTACTTAAACAAATCCTTTGATTTTGCCCGTCAAATCAATGACCGTCGTCAAATGGGATTAGCCTTGGCAAATAAAGCTGAAATCTCTCGGAGAACAAAAAACTTTCAAGTCGCAATTAAGTTGAATGAGGAGGCCATAGAGTCTTTAGAAATCGTGGCCGACCAAAATGGGTTAGGGACTGTTTACAATAATTTAGGACAGGTTTACAAGGATTTGGACGCTTACCCACTAGCTGTAAATCAATTCAACAAAGCGTTAATTTATTATGAAAAAAGCGTTAATCGAGAAAAAATTGCGGATGTTTATTACAATGTGGCTACTGTTTTCAGAAAACAAAAACGGCTAGAAAAAGCCCTAAATTATTTAAACAAATCATTAGAAATTCAACTTTTTTTCGGAGGTCGATCCAAAGTGTATTTCACCTACAGAGAAATGTCAGAAATCCATAAAGCCTTAGGCAATAAATCAAAGGCCCTAGAGTATTTGGAGTATTACGTGACTTATTCTGACCAAAACAGCACGGTACAGGCTAGTAGAAAGATTGCGGAACTCAGTGAGTCATACAGATCCGAACAACGAGATCGATTGATTTCCAAGCAAGCCGATAGTTTGGAAAAGCAAATTCAAGAAAAGGAATTGACAGAAACAAAACTTGAAAATGTATCCTTGCGGAATAACATACAAACCTTTTTGATTTTAAGTATTTTAATACTTATCATTTTTGCTTCAATGGTAGGTATATCAAGGTTTAAACAAAACACGCTTCGACAAAAACAAAAAGAGGCAGAAATGTCACAAACTTTGCTTAGGACACAGATGAATCCACATTTCATTTTTAATGCGATGAGTGTTATTCAGAGTTATATTTATGAAAATGATGTTAAAAACTCATCTAAATTTCTTGTTCATTTTTCAAGATTAATGCGACTTATTCTCGAAAACTCACCCAAAGAATTCATCCCTTTAGAAACAGAAATTGAAATACTTCAAAAGTATCTAGAAATTCAAAAACTGCGGTTTGAGGACCGGTTTGAATATGTCTTGGATTGTCCCGATTCATTGATCTTTGACAATGCTCAAATTCCACCAATGATTACACAGCCATTCATAGAGAATGCAATAGAACATGGTCAGTTACATTCTGTTCCAAATGGAAAAATCGAAATACGCATCAAGAAATCAGGCAATATGCTGCACATCGAAATTATTGATAATGGAATTGGAAGAAAAGGAGCTGAAAGGAATAAAAAGAGTAAAGATCACAATAGTTTGGCCATGAAAATAACGAAAGAAAGAATAGAAAATCTAAATGTTAAATACAAGGCGGAAGGAACTTTAACAGTTGATGATTTAGATAAAACGGCGCAAACGGGGACAAAAGTATTAATTTTACTACCCTATAGAATAGAGACGGCCGACTCACTTCAAAACAAAGAACTCATATGATCAAGATACTAATCATAGACGACGAGAAACGAACAAGAGACCTTATTTCGAAGATGATACTTTCGTATGATTTGCCTGTACAAACAATCGTTGAAGGTGAAAGTGTTGAAACAGGAATTCAAGCGATTGAAACGTATCGTCCAGATTTAGTATTGTTAGACATTCAAATGCCTGATGGCACTGGTTTTGATGTAATAAAAGGAGTTGAATACAAAAATTTTGAAGTGATATTTGTCACAGCCCATGAAGAATATGCTATTAAAGCCATTAAATTTTCCGCGCTAGATTATATCTTAAAACCAGTGGATCCAGAAGAGTTAAATGTATCTATACAAAAGGCCCTTCACAATATTGAAAACAAAAACTCCGAACAACAATTTGATACGCTCAACCATAATTCTGTCAATCAAAGCAAGAGAAAACTTGTTTTAAAAACGTCAGAAAGTGTATTTGTGGTCGACTTATCTACTATTATCCGATGTGAATCCGACCGAAATTATACTAATTTTTATCTCGATGGCGGCAATAAAATAATGGTTTCCAAGACCTTAAAAGAATACGAAATGCTACTTTCAGGAAATAATTTCATGAGAGTCGCTCAAAGCCACATCATTAACCTTTTCTTTGTTGACCGATATGACCGTATTGACGGGGGTACCGTGGTCATGAAAGATGGCAGTCAAATCCCATTGAGCCATTCAAAACGCGACATTTTCTTTAGAATTCTCGAAAATCTATAGGTTAAAAAAGGGGGTTTGATAATTGAAACCCTGTAAATGTTCGATGAAACACCCTCTGTGATAATTGAACCCCTCTAAATCGATATTGATAGTTTACCTTAGTTGTAGGAAATAAGGAGAGAAATTCTGATTAATTCCAATGTTCTTTAAATGTTTTTGTTGATTTAGTTGCTTGGAGAGGCGATGGTATCATCTTAATGGGTGAAACGAAAGGTTTCATTCTAGAAGACATCAAGCAATCGTAAGATTGAAGCATAGGGATTAATTGGAATTTTTATTCCAATCTTAAAAAATTCAAGGACTACTGGGTTTTTTATTTATGAAAGCAAAAATTTCAGTTGTGGCTGAAACGAAGGGTTACCGAGGTAACCCTTTTTGAATTTATATACTTTCCATTTTATACAAAACCGGTCTGCTTGGCGCTGCATCATTGTGAAAAGATGCCACTTGTAAATTCATAGCATACCAACCTTCTTGAACATTTTTAGGTACTGAAACCATTTCTGTAATCGTTTTGTTTTTTTGTGGATTAGATGGTACTTTCCAAAAAGCGTGATGAAAGGCGAGTTTTCCCTCATCTTGTTCTCTATCTACCGATGGCAAGTCTATTAATAAATGTTGAACACCCAAAATATCCATTAACTCAATACAAGTAGCGTCCAAATAAGGAGGATTGCTATCGCTGAAATCTTTATTGATATTATTTTGCTCCAGATCCGTTTGGATAACAAGGGCCTCCATACTCCCTGGTCCAAAAGCCCTCAGCTTTTCAAAATGTTCGGGGAGAATCACCAAATCATCTCCTTTTATCGCAGGTTTAATTTGAATTAAATAGGTTTTCAAAACTATTGGTATACGAAGAGCACTTATGGGATGAAAACCCTTGGTTATATGACCATAAGTTTCGGTATGTGTTCCATGAGCGTGCGGGTTAAAAAAAACATTATTAAAATTGACACCTGCACCTGATTCAACAGAACCAACAAAATCACCCATTACTACTGGCGATATTTTTGGGGCTTCTTGATACCAAGCTCTCATCCAACGATTTGGATTCCCAATTTCTACACTAATATCAATAGGGTCACCCCAATTCACAGTCCAATTTATCCAATTCTGCATGACCATTTTTACTATTTAATACTAAAATAAAGAAAAAAACAAGCATTTAGTTACCATGGTAATTATATTTTGCATATATTTGCTTAAAATTTAATCAAATGAAAATTTCAAATTTACTTTTAATGGCTGGTGCTGTTATAACTTTAGCCTCTTGTGGCAATTCTTCTGAAGATACCAAAGATACTTCTATAGAAATTTCTAAAATGACTGTCGATACTGAAAATTCAAAATTGAATTGGAAAGGAATGAAAAGTGCAGAAGATTTTCACACGGGTCAAGTAACATTCAAAGCAGGATCGGTTGAAATTATCGACGGGAATATGGCTAGTGGAGAATTTACAATAGATATGTCTAGTATCAAAGTAACTGATGCTGAATTACCTGACGACAAAAAACAAATGCTAGCTGGTCACCTTGCTGCTCCTGATTTTTTCAATACTGAAGAGGGTAAAAATGTAAAAGTAAAAGCTGGTGCATTAGAAAATGGAATGTTGCCTATTACTATTGTTATTTTGGGTCAAGAAATTCAAGAAACTGTTCCTGTTCAATTAACTGTAAATGGTAATGAAGGAAGTTTAAAAGGAAGTTTTGAAGTTAACTTTTCTAGTTTAAACCGACCAGGTTTTCAACCAAAGGAAGGACAAACGGATTTTGTTCAACCAATTATTTCTTTCGAATTGGACGTTCAACTTAAATAAAATCAAAATAATACAGGAAATTTAAGTGGTTGTCGGTAACGACAGCCACTTTTTTTATTTCTTTGCATCATGAAATGGACTGATTTTGATGCTATAATTTTTGATCTTGGCGGTGTTTTAATTAACCTAAACTATCAAGCAACG
Organism: Bacteroidota bacterium; assembly: GCA_018825925.1. Lineage (GTDB taxonomy): Bacteria > Bacteroidota > Bacteroidia > Flavobacteriales_D > Crocinitomicaceae > UBA2040. Next base: position 21,709 of record JAHKAT010000396.1, read on the forward strand.
GTGGATGCTTTTGAAAAGTTAGGGGGAAACACTTTCAAACAAATGTATTCACAAGCCAGTCAATCTAACCTTTTTGATGAGTTTGAAACAGGAAAAATTTCGTCTTTTCACTTTATCAATCGTTTGTTGGACCTTTTACCTAGTGGGACAAATGCTAATCAGGTTGCCCATGCATGGGACGCTATGATTCTTGAATTCGAATTACCTCGCCTTCAGTTAATAAGCAAGATACTAAAAGAAAAACCTGTCTTTCTTTTAAGTAACACCAATGATTTGCACATGGTTAAGGTACGCCGAAAATTGAGTGCTCTTAGCGCCCAGCCTTTGGAGGAATTATTTACCAAGGTATACTTGTCGCAAGAGATTGGAATGCGAAAGCCTAATCCTGAGCCTTTTAACTTAATACTCCAAGAAAATAAATTGAAACCAAGCAATACCCTATTTATCGATGACACCCAACAACATATCGATGGAGCAAAGGCGCTAGGCATCACAGCCGAATTACTGCAGGGGGAATTAGTACATCATCCTTTTTTCTCTTGACACAGCTCTACCAAGAGTGAATCACTCGATTTTGGATGCAAGAAAGCGATTCTTTTGTTGTCTGCACCACTTTTGGGTGTGGTATGGATCATTTCGAACCCTTCCGTTTGTAGACGATTTATCTCAAACTCTATATCATCAACATCAAAGGCTATGTGATGAAAGCCTTTTCCTTTTTTACTCAAAAATTTCGCAATGGGTGAATCTTCATTCGTCGCTTCAAGCAACTCTATTTTACTTTCACCCACTTGAAGAAAGGCGGTTTTAACTCCTTCTGATTCAACTTCTTCTGACTTGTAACAGCTTGTGCCCAATAATTTTTCATAAATCGGAAGTGACTCCTTGATACTGTTTACGGCTATTCCTAAATGTTCTATTTTTCGAATCATAACTCTAAAAAAACAAAAACCCCAAAGTGATCTTTGGGGCAATTTTAATGTTTACACTGAACTTTTATTGTTTGATAAACTTTTCATTTACATTGTCGAAATTGATGTAGTAAACACCTTTTACCAAATTAGAACAGTTTACCAAGCTTCCAACTCCTTTTTTAACAATGTTGCCATAGGCATCAAAAATTTCATATCTTGTTTCAACAGGCTGACCCTGAGCAACAAACTCGATTTTATCCTTAACAATCGACGGCTTTTTGGACACCGGATCAACAGCAGAAGTAAATTTCACTTCTTGGGAATACCTACCATTTCCTGTATGATCAAATTGAGCTACTCTAATTACATTTTCTCCAGAATGAGGGGTGATGTTAAATTCATAGTTGTTAGCGCCATTGGTTCCTTTGCCTTGCACCTCTCCAATTGCCACCCATTTATTCCATCTGAATTGTTCAATTACGTAGGGTAATTTACCTTTTTCATTCGTCGCGGTCCAACTCAAACGTCCATCTCTTGTCGTTTTAATCGCAGTTGTTACAAAAGTACTCTTGGGTAATAAAACTTCTGGGTTTAAAATTTTTGGTTTGCAACCATCATTGTGTTCAATCACAATAAAAACAGGTTCGCCAATTGCGATATTAAATAATCCAAAATCATTGATTCAATTCTTTCCAATAGGAATTTATAATAAAAGATGGGTA
>JAHKAT010000397.1 GCA_018825925.1 Bacteroidota bacterium
AACATAAGCTTTGGGTTTCTTTTTTTGACTGTTTCATTTGTGACAAAAGCCCAGAATTTTCAAAAGGTATATCCGCTAAATGGACGACTATCGTTGTTCAATGCAATCATAGTTGAAGCAAGTGAATATTTGTAAACTGGCAATGCCTTTTGGGACGTGTACCCGCAATATTTGGCTTTCTGAGATTACATTGGTAGTAAGAGGGCAAATAATAAGGGAAGGATGAACGTATTGAGTAGGTCTGTTTGAACAATCACTACAGGTCTTATTTTACCTGGCTCTGTGCCAGTTTGAGGATTGAGATCTGCAGTCCAAATTTCGAATTGCTTAATCTTCATCATTAAATCTTTCAAATTCAGCCAATACATCCATCGAATTTCCCCAAACTAATCCTGATTCCATCACTAGTTGCTTGGAAATTATTCGTCTTCGGTTTAGCTGGTTGTAAAACTCAACAGCCTCATTAATATATCTATTGCGGTTCTTGTTAATTTGAGAAATTATTTCTTCTGTTTCAGAGAATATAGTATCCTCTAATTTTAAAGACAGTGTTTTCATTTTGCAATACTTTGTGTTTTATAAAAGTATATACTTATGGTGATACTTCCAAATGAATTTTATTTTTTTAAAAAGGAGTAACCTCTTAAAACAAATACCTAAACCCTAAAAACACACGTAAGCCTTGATTGGGTGCGTAAACATAGGTTGGGTCAAAGGTGAGGGCGTAAGGATTATTTGGGGTGGCCATTGCCTGACCATTGGCGTCAAATTGCACCTGTTTGTCAAAGGGGTCGTTTGGTCGAGCCAGTAAGAAATTCGTAGTTTTACTAGGGGTCCAATTGAGTAGGTTTTTTACTCCTCCAAAAACTTCGAAATTTGATTTGAATTTTTTGGTCAACTGCACATTTTGTAAACTCCACCAAGGTGAAAATTCTGGTCGTGGATCGGTAACTGACAACAAGGGCAGGCGCATCGGACTGTAAACATTTCCTGTATAATCTATTGTGATTCCCTTGTTCTTGAATTCATACGAAATCGTCCATGTACCGGTAAATTTCTCAGTAAACAATTGATTTTTGCGTATCCCTTGTTCTTCGCTGTAATTCTCAAGTAAGGTTCCACCGATTAATATTTTTAATCCAAAAGTGTAATTCGCTTCTAAATTCAAGGAAAGTCCTTTAGAAATAGCAAATTCGCTCAAGTTATCATAGATAATCTTATTCGGGTCTGTATCGTAATCTGGAATTATTTTATTGCTGAAATAGGTGTAAAATGCCGTAAAATCTGCTGTTAATACACCTTGGCGAACAAATAATTTTCCAACATAATTAAGGTTGCTATTCCAAGATGTTTCGGGCTGAAGTTCGTTTTTAAATTCAATCGAACGAGAGCCTGTTAACGCGGCATGATCCTCCGTAAATACATTTGCTACGCGATAACCATTTCCTATTCCCAAACGAAATATATTTCTCTTGTTGGCCGTTGTGTACTTGTAGTTTAATCGCGGACTGAAAATAGAGCCATGTATTGAATTGAAATCATAGCGCAAGCCAATCAGCAGTTTATTGAACTCATTCAAATCTCGTTCATTTTGCACGAAAAACCCTTGTAAATGTATCCCAGACGGTCGATTCAAAGCTATTTTACTAATTGAATCCTCTTGCGAAGTAGCCACGGTGTTGTCATCATAATACGTATATCGATACTGCACTCCAATTGTAAAATCATTTCTACCTACTTGTTTATTCCAATACAGTTGAGAAAACAAAACGTACTGTTTGGCTTGGTAATTCGTTGTCCCGTAAACACTGTTTTGATAATGGCCATTGGCGCTGAACTGCAGAAACAGATTCTTCATTTTTGGCAACTCATACAAACCAAACATTTCCCAGCGATTCGTATAAATACTTTCACCATAAATACTGTCGCCGCCTCTAAAGTTTCTATTCCAACTTGTTTCACCACCCCAACGATCTTCATAAACGTAGCGACCAGCTAAAGTAAAAACCTTATTGTCTTTCCGATCAAAGCTTATTTTATTAAAAACTGAAATTCTACTTTGAAGAGTTATATCCGTAAACCCATCATTATTGTCGTCTCGTGGCATTTGATAATTGAAATAATTGATTCCCAAAAGGGCACTTGACTTTTCCCCTAGTTTGTACTTGGTTCCTATATCAGCTGTGGTTTCCAACCAAGAAGTAGTAAATAAATCCACCGCTAAAAGAGGTGCGTCCTCCAGTTTTTTAGTGATTACATTGATCAAACCTCCTACTGCTTCACTTCCGTACAAGGTTGAAGCAGGACCTTTTACAATTTCCACCCGGTCAATCAAGGCTTGAGGAATACCACTCAATCCATAAACGGTTGATAACCCGCTAACAATAGGCATTCCGTCAATTAAAATCATGGTATAAGGCCCTTCTAAACCATTAATGTGAATGTCTCCAGTACTGCAAATGTTACAATTTAATTGTGGTCGCACGCCATTGATATTTTGCAAGGCATCATAAAATGACGGAACAGGGTTGTTCTTAAAAAAATCTGAGGTGTATACTTCAACCGGAACAGCACTTTCCAATTTTGAAACCTCTTTCATCGTCCCAGAAACAACCATTTCTTCAATTTCTGAAATCTTGGCAAGTAATGTTATATCGAAGAGAAATTTTTGATCTGCATCAACTGACAGTTTATCCTTGAAGCGATTGTGTTCGTAGGAGAATACAAAAATTTCGTACGAATCGGGTGCTACATCTCTAAATTCATAAAATCCTTTTTCATTTGGCGAGGTGCGGTAGATGCGCTCTTTGTTCCTAAGAACAATCTGAATTCCTTCGAAAGTTGATAAATCATTTACAATTCTACCTTCTACCGATGATTCTTGGGCATAAGAAAAGGTTGTAAAGACGACTAAAAAGCTGTAAATGAAAAGATTTCGGATCAACACTGTTTTTAATTATAGCTACAAAAATATAAAGTTAGACGAGACTAACAAAATTAAATTGAGTTTTTTACTACTTTTGATTCATGAACTCCCTTACGGTCGAAAATTACCTGAAAGCTTTATTGCATCTCGGTCATGAAAGTGGCGAGGTGAATGTGAATGATTTGTCTAAACATTTGGACATCAAAATGCCGACTGTTACGAGCATGATGAAAAAGTTAGCTGAAAAGGATTTGGTGCATTATGAAAGTTATAAGCCGGTTCGTTTAACGGATTATGGGAAGAAAGAAGCCGCTTTAATCATTCGAAAGCATCGATTAACAGAAATGTTTTTGGTTGAAAAGATGGATTTTGGATGGGAAGAAGTGCATGACATTGCTGAGCAGATAGAACACGTAAAGTCGCCTTTGTTTTTCAATAAAATGGAAGAATTACTTGGGCATCCAAAACTAGATCCTCACGGTTCGCCAATACCAGATCGCGACGGAAATTTTTCACTTAAATCTTACAATCCTTTATCTACTATCGCCAAAGGGATGATAGTCCATCTTGCGGCAGTTACGAATTCATCTCAGGAATTCTTGAAGTTCTTAAATTCACGAGATTTAGCTTTAGGCACTCTATTGAAAATCGAAAACATCGAAGAATTTGATGGAACCATGCTAGTAAGCTATGAAAATCATCCCAATGAAACTTTCAGCAAGCTGGTTTGCGATCGATTGTTAGTAGAGGTGGTTTGATTTTTTTTAACTATTGCTAACCTTTGGAGACTCCGAATCTGAGGCAAAAAATTAATCCTCTTTTTTGTTCAAATAGTTTTGAATAAAATCCATTCGGGGTTCATTCCGTCAATGTAAACAACTCAACAGAAATTGAATTTTTGCGATTATTCGTTCCCATTTTAATTCACGTAAATTTTCCTCTGTTCAAGTCTGTCATTCGATTTGAATTGAAAAATAAGTAAACCACTTTTTAAGTCGTCTTTTGAAATGAAGATATTATCGTACGACTTAACATTATATAGAATTGTGCCAGAAGTAGAGTATACTTTTAATTCAAACTCTGAATTCTCATCTGTATTTATTCTAAATCCCTCGTTGGCCATTTCTAACCAATTGAAATGCTTATTGTTGACAAGAGACTCTGGAGGTGACACAGTATCACTGGATGGTTTCGGACGTTCTAAAATTGGATTAAAAACTACATTGAATACATCGTAATCGTAATTACCCCTATAATTCAAATTTAATGTCAATGTATCTTTTATTCGTATTTTAGTTAGAGCCTTTCTAAAGGTTCCAATCAGCAACTGTTCATCTTGAATCTCTTCATGGTAAAGAATATCATATGCATTGCTATCATCCACATAAAACACAAATGGGATTGAATCAGGCATTGAGTTGTAAGTCCCGCTATGATTGATCCATGCTTCTATGGTGTATTCCGCGCCTATTCTTACGGAAATTGTGTCCACCACCTTGTATCCGATCATCCTAGCACTTCTATTTAATTTCGTCAGTGGGTCATAAATGTAAGCATAGTTGTATGGTCTATTAAAACCACCTTTGCCATAAATAGATTGAAAAACAGTGTCCCTGACCTCTTGTCTAATAAAATATTCTGGGCAATTGTCGCATTTTCCTTTGGAAGAAATAGAATCATTTCTTTGTCCAGACACATCCAGTATTGAACAAAGCAAAAAGAGGAATAGTGATATTTTCATAGTTGCTATTTTATCTCATAACGAACAGTGTTGTTATTTTATTGGATAACTAACTGTTAAATAATTTAATACACGTGACAAGGCACAAAACTCCAACCATCCCACACGACAAATTGGAGTGACACACTAACGAATAAAAAAGGCCCGATAAATCGAGCCTTTCTGAATTTTATAGAAAAATTTACTTACGATTTCAAAGCCTCTGCTCCACCAACAATCTCGAGGATTTCGTTAGTAATAGCAGCTTGACGTGCCTTGTTGTAAGACAATTTCAAACCTTTTTGTAATTCCTTCGCGTTGTCTGTTGCCTTGTGCATTGCAGTCATACGTGCACCATGTTCAGAAGCGTTAGAATCTAACAAAGATTTAAATAATTTAATTTTCAAAGATTTTGGAATCAAGTCCAATACGATTTCTTCTTTCGATGGTTCAAAAATATAATCACCACTTGATTTTCCTTCTTCTTGCACAGAAGCTACAATTGGTAAATATTGTTCTGTTTTCACTTCTTGAGAAGCCGCGTTGATGAAATGATTGTAAACAACAACTATTTTATCGAACTTCTTTTCTAAAAACAAGTGCATTAACTCTTCAGAAATAATTGCGTTTCTATCAAAGTTCAAGTTAACGAAGATATCTTCCTGCTCAGCCAACACATCATTTACGAAATACGCAGGCGTTCTTTTATAAGCATCTTTCACTTTCTTTCCTAAGCAAAGTACCTTCGGATTTTTACCAGCGTATTCAACATTTACTAATTGGTTCACTGCTTTGATGACATTGTTATTGAAACCTCCGCACAAACCTCTATTTGAAGTTACAGCAACAATCAATACATTTTTCACCTCTCGCGTATCAGAATATGCATTTTCTGACAAGTCCAAAGTAGCGCTTAAATTCCCTAAAATCTCTTCCAATTTCAAGGCATACGGACGCATTTGAGTAATTGCATCTTGTGCTCTTTTCAATTTTGCCGCAGACACCATCTTCATTGCAGAAGTAATCTGCATTGTCGATCCAACGGATTGAATTCTATTACGTATTTCTTTTAAGTTTGCCATTTTTTCAAATTAAGAATTATGAATGACGAATTAAGAATTAGAAAGGTCGAATGCCTTATTTTGAATGATTTAAGTCTGACGACTTAGTTATACTCACCAAAATTCGAATTAATTCTTCATTCAATTCAAAAAGTTCTATGTCAACTGGTACAATTTCTTCGTGAATTAATTGTAACCAGTACTGTGTTTCTTCTGCTTCTTTTAATGCAATTTTTAGTTTATG
>JAHKAT010000398.1 GCA_018825925.1 Bacteroidota bacterium
TCGATTTGGCAATCAAAAAGAATTGTAACTAATACTGGCAGATGGTGGAATTCTACTATTACTGACAATGATTCTAATGTCGTTAAAGAAAACACAGGTACTTATTCGGCTTTGCAAGGACAATCTTGTAATGAAATTGCAGCCTTGAGTAGATCTATGCACAAAAGTCAAGGATTTGGTTCTACGGGCTCTAGAGGCGAACAGGAAGAGTTTTTTGAACATGTGGATGGCGTTCGCGCAAGCAACTCACTATTTGATAATATTGATTTTAGTTGGAATAGATTGGCTGGAGGAAAAGCAGTTGCAGAGCAAATAGACAAGGTATTAAAGGGATTTGCTTTAGAGCAGCCTGAAAAGAGTATTGATGGATTGGTGAAATTGTATAATCTGGTGCAAAAGACCTCAGAATCAACCTATCGCAAGGAAAAGTTGGAAGAAATTAATGAATTGATATTACAAGCGGCTGGATTTTATTTGGAAGCCAGAACCAATAGAAAAGAGTTTGCACGTGGCGATTCTATTCAGGTGACTGTTGAGTTAACGCCTCGACTATCGTCAGAATTTGAGATAGAAAGTTTAAAATCAACACGTTTGAACTGGGATTTAAAGAAAGAATTGGCTTTGAAAAAAAATGTGGTGACTTTGGAGAAATTATCAGCCATAATTCCAAATACTGTGAATTGGAGTACTCCTTATTGGTTGAAAAATGAGTTTGAATTAGGAATGTATAGCTTGGATAGTCAAAATCAAGTCATTTTACCTGCAAATGCTCCTGAAATGAGTGTTTTGGTGAATTTAAAATATAAAACACATAAAATATCGAGAGAAATTCCAGTGGTTTTTAAAGAAACTGATCCTGTGAAGGGTGAGGTGGTACAACCTACTTATTTTGTGCCTGATGTAAGTCTAGGATTCGATAAAGAAGCTGTTTTGTCAACTAAAAATGAACCTGTTGAGTTAGCTGTGACAGTAAGTTCACAAAAGGAAAATGTAAACGGTAATTTAACCTTTGAAATTCCTAAAGGCTGGTCGATTTCAACAAAAATAGGATATGAAACAAATTTGAGTTTTAATTCAAAAGGAGATAGTAAAACGGTGGTGGTTGAACTACTTCCATCTGCTGATGCTGAGTCGGGCAAGGTGAAAGCCTTTTTTGTCGATTCAAAGGGAAATAGTTATAATAAATTTGTTAATCGCATAGAATACAGTCATTTACCAAATCAAATAAGTCTTAAAAACACAGAGGTTCAATTGGAAAAAATTGATTTGTCGATTAAAGGAAAACTGGTAGGTTATGTGATGGGAGCAGGAGATGAAGGGCCAGAGGCTATTCGCCGTATGGGTTATCAAGTAGATTTGCTGACCAATGTGGGAGATTTAAATAGTAAAAAGTACGATGCGGTTGTGATGGGGATTCGAGCCCTAAACACCTTGACAAATGCAAATTTATGGATGGAAAAACTTTTAAATTATGTTGAGAATGGAGGTAATTTAATTGTTCAATACAACACGAACCACAGTTTAGAAACCGAGAAATTTTCACCATTTCCTTTAAAACTATCTCGCGATCGAATTACAGATGAAACAGCTAAAGTTAATTTCATAGACCCGAATCATCCGGTGTTGAATTTCCCGAATTTACTTACTGAGAACGATTTTGAAAATTGGGTTCAAGAACGAGGTCTCTATTTTCCAAGCCAATGGGGTCCTGAGTTTCAGCCTATTTTGAAATTTTCAGATCCCAACGAGAAATCAACAGATGGCGCACTGGTGGTGGCTCAATTTGGAAAAGGGTTTTATGTTTATACCGGAATCTCGTTTTTTAGACAATTCCCTGCGTGTGTTCCTGGTGCATACCGTTTGTTTGCTAATTTGATATCTTTAGGACATGAGTGAGGAGAATAAACCGCCAGTTTTTGGCAAATGGCAAGGTTGGTATTGGCTTCTGATTGTTTTTTTAGTGGTTCAAATCATCATTTACTTTAGTATTTCACAATATTTTTCATGAGCTGGATTGATTGGACGGTCCTAATAGGGTCACTTATATTTATTGTTGTTTATGGAGTTTGGAAAACTCGAGGAGCAAAGGATTTGAAAGGGTATCTGAAAGGAGATAACGATGGTAAATGGTGGGGAATAGGAATTTCGATCATGGCTACCCAAGCCTCTGCAATTACTTTTTTATCTACGCCTGGTCAGGCCTATACCGATGGAATGCGTTTTCTACAATTCTATTTCGGGCTTCCATTAGCGATGATTGTGCTTTGCGTTACATTTATTCCCATATTTTATAGATTAAAAGTTTACACAGCCTACGAGTTTCTAGAAAGTAGATTTGATTTAAAAACCCGAACCCTAGCCGCAGGTTTGTTTTTGGTGCAACGTGGATTGGCTGCTGGTATCACGATTTATGCTCCGGCAATTATATTGAGCACCTTGTTGCATTGGAATCTTACATTCACCAATATCTTTATTGGATTATTAGTTATTGTTTACACGGTTTCTGGAGGAACAAGAGCCGTTACTCAAACGCAAAAGCAACAAATGGCCATCATGATGGGAGGCATGGTTTTAGCCGGAATTATCGTGCTTCAAATGCTTCCTGAATCACTTTCTTTTGGTGATATGATGCATGTGGCTGGTAAAATGGGGAAACTTAATGTGGTGAACACTGAGTTTGATCTAAATGACCGTTACAATATTTGGTCTGGGATGACTGCAGCTGTCTTCCTTTTCATGTCCTATTTTGGTACCGATCAGTCGCAAGTACAACGCTATTTGAATGGTAAATCTTTGAACGAGAGTCGTCTAGGTTTGATTATGAACGGACTTTTAAAAGTCCCTATGCAATTTGTTATTTTGTTTATCGGTGTTTTGGTATTTGTTTTTTATCAATTCAATCAGCCTCCTGTATTTTTCAATAAAACCGGAACTGAAAGAGTTTTAGCGTCTGCAGATAGCTCATCCTATAGAAAATTAGAGGATGATTATTTCTTGGTTTTTTCGGAAAAGAAAGAAAAGATAAGCGCGATGGTTGAAGCGCAAGGTGTTGATGATCAGAATTCTGTAAAATTGCTTCAAAACGAAATCAACGCTTTGCAAATCAGCGAACAAAAAATTCGCGAGGATGTGAAAAAAGTTGTAAAAAAGGTGGATCCTAAAATTGAAACAAACGACAAGGATTATATTTTTATGAATTTTGTTATGGATTTCATGCCAATTGGAATGATAGGTCTGCTCTTTAGTGTGATGTTCAGTGCTGCGATGTCATCCACGGCATCAGAATTAAATGCCTTGGCCACAACCACAACCATTGATGTTTACAAAAGATCAGTGAAACCAAAGGAAACAGATGCTCATTATTTAAAATCTTCAAAGATGTTTACTTTACTTTGGGGTGTTTTGGCTATTTTATTTGCGACGTATGCTAGTTTGTTTGAGAATTTAATACAAGCCGTAAACTTACTTGGATCCTTGTTTTACGGGACTATTTTGGGAATCTTTTTTGTAGCATTTTACGTGAAGAGGGTAGGTGGAACTGCTGTTTTTTGGGCAGCCGTGATTTCAGAGCTTTGTGTAATCGGAATTCATGCTTTAAACACGTATGGTATAGCCCCGTTTTGGTTAGAAATGGGCTTTTTATGGTTTAATTTAGTAGGCTGTATTTTGGTGATTGTTTTTGCTTTATTGATTCAATTGTTTAGGGGAAAAAATACTGAAAAAGAGATTGTTAAGGAGTAGGTTTATTAGGTATGCATTGTAAATATTTGTTTTTCTGAAACTTAAGTTATATCTTTCAATGACTGCGCTTATCCATCCTATAAAAAGAAAACCATAACTATGAATTCTTTTCAAACATGTATTTCTAGTGTTGAAGTAGATCAAAACAAGATCGTGCATGTAATTTATGAGGTATCAACTTTTACAGTTGCCTTATTTGAAAAGCATTACCAAACGATGAACCAGATGTTGGGGCATGAAAAAAGAATGTTCATATATTATTTTGCCGGGTTGGCAAGAGTTTCGGTTTCTCGAGAAGCGAAGAACTATAATAACCAAGAAATAGCCAAAATAACGGAGTCTCTCGCCTTTGTTAGTACCAGTGGAATGTTGCGCATTTTTGTTAGTTTGCAATTGAAAATAGCTGGATTTAAATTTCCATATAAAATTTTGCAATCAAAAGAAGAGGCGATAATTTGGAGCCTTAAGCGTCGTTCAGTAAACAGAGTTAAGGATTTAAAGAAAGCAACACGAAGTAAAGAATTTTAGGATTCAATAAAAGTAGAAAGAACAAAAAAAGTCGCCCCAATTGAGGCGACTTTCATTTTTGTGTGAAGTATTATTTTTTAGCGCTAAGCTCGTCGATTAGTTTTTGGTTGTTTGTTATATATCCAAAATCACCGTCTTTGTTAGCTTTAGCCATTTCCATAGATTTTTTAGCTGTTGTAATTGCTTCAGCTTTTTTACCTTGTTTCGCTAAAATTTTTGCTTTAGTGTGAACGTACCAAAATGCTTCAGTGCGTTTTTCAATTGCCTTATTGATCCAGATTAAAGCTTGATCAAGGTTTTCACCTTTGTCTAAATAAAATGTTGCACCTGCAGCATACGATTGAGCAGATGGGCCATCCATTAAGGTTGCTTTAATTGATTTTTCAACCATTTCATTGGTTGGTGTATTGATTTCAAAAGAAATTTTTGTGTTTTCCCACATCATGTTCAACATGGCCGTTGAAGTTGTGAAGTTTGAAAAATCAATAGTAAAAGTCTCGTACTTTTCAGTCAATTTCGTAGGTTTAACTGTAAA
>JAHKAT010000399.1 GCA_018825925.1 Bacteroidota bacterium
CAACGCTTTGGCTCAGAGCAAACTTGAAAGTTTATCGCTTTCTACTGCCCTACTTGCCATATACTAATCGTTACCGGGCATTGTAAAACGACACTCAAACAGACAATATGAACATAGAAAATATTAGACAATTCATTAAAGAGAAAGCGGAACAGTTCGGTGCCAAGACTGACAACGAATTTAATAAACCTTATGTTGAACGAAACAACACTGGACAAGAGGCTTTAAAAGACAACGGAGCATATTTTGGTTTTATTCATCCAGAAGAAGAAGCTTCGGGACCATTCCACGACTTTTCATTAACTATATTTCCAAACGACCAAGACCAACCTTGGTTAGTTTGTTTGGGTATTGGTTCTAGTGGTTTTAAAAATGACTATGAACTTGCTACTTATCCAGGACTAAGACGACTATTTTCTAAACTGATTAATGAAAAAGGATTTTGCAAATCGGACTTTTCTGACATAGAAACAAGTTTGCCAAAGTCCCTCACTGGCAGCCTAGATTTACAACACATAAAAAACACAATAAAGACTTACACAAAAGTTTTACCTGCTTGCCAAATTGTTGATAACCCGGAAAGTGAAGAAGGCAAGAAAACAATTGCTGCATTTGTAGCAGGTTATGCAAAACTTAGAGACTGGCCTTCAAACAAAGACCACCGCAAAGCTATTTCAGAAGCTTTGGAACCTTTCCTTAAGGCAGAGACAATTGATGAAGCAGAAGAAATAAAAAATCTTTTGAACGAAAGAAAATATATTGTACTTCAAGGACCTCCGGGCACTGGGAAAACAAGAACAGCAAAAGAAGTTGCAGAAAAAATTAAAGCGAGAACATTTTTTACCCAGTTCCACGCAGAGACAAGTTTTTCAGATTTTATTTTTGGTATTCGCCCAGACTTAAACAATAAAGAACTTCGCTACAAAGAAAATTTGGGAAGTTTTACCGAGGCTTTGAAGTATGCGAAAGAACATGAGAATGAAAAAGTCCTTTTGATAATTGACGAAATAAACAGAGCAAATCTTTCGAATGTTTTAGGCCCCATTTTCTTTTTGTTTGAACACAAGATGGACAAATCGAATGTTGAAATTGAAATTTCTCCTGGTTTCAAGATTAACAAACTCCCGAATAATTTTTCCGTAATCGCTACAATGAACACTGCTGATAGAAGTTTGGCGGTTGTTGACTTTGCGTTACGTAGACGGTTTGCTTGGTACACATTAATACCTAAGGCCATTATTTCAAAACAATTCTTCAAGGATGATTTTGCAAGAATTCAAGAAATATTCGACTGGTATGCATCAAGTAATGAATTGTCATTGCAACCCGGCCAAGGCTACTTTATTGCAGACAGCGAAGAAGAAATGACAAACCGTATCAAGTACGAAATATTCCCATTGATAAAAGAATATTTACAAGAAGGGTTGATTAGAAATGCCAAAGAAGAATTCAATAATTATTTCGCTATTCGAATAAACAAATCACTTTTTGAATGAGCAAGCCATTAGATGTTTTTTGTGAAGTGCCTTGCTTAACTGAACAATCAAGACAGTTAAGTGGAATTTCTTTGCAAAAGAAATGGTTTAAATCGGCTGACAAAAGAATTATAGGTCAGTACCTTCAAAAGTTTATAGACTACAACTCATCACAATTCAAGTTCATAGGCGTACAACCATTTATTATTGGCTCTGACCAAAATACCTCATTGACATTTCGTTCTTCCAGCTTCATTGGTACTATTCCTCTAAGAGCATCTGACACAGGAAAGCAAATAGGTGATTTTGTTGTAATGCCAAGGTTTACTGGTCGTGACCGTTTTGAAGATTACATTGAAATTCTGAATATACTTGGAACGGACATAAGCCCGGAAGTTATTGACAGCTTACCTCTTGCTTCTGGTAAAAACTTCCGACCACCCTTATATTTAGAAGCAGTGAAATTCATTGCTTCTCTTGAAGCATTGCTTACAAGACCTTGGCGTAAGTTTGACAATATCGAAAAAATATCCAGCCAACCTGCTGGCCAAATCAATTGGAACAAATACATCAATCGCGAATACAAAATTGAAAATCGTTTAAAGTTTCCAACCCGAAAAAACATTTTAAGTGAGTTTCATAGCGAATATGCCGAAGTACGATATGTATTTGACATTTGTAAGAACGAGTTACTTTCTTCCAACACACCGCAAAGAATAAAAAACACTATTCGGGTAAAGCTTAGTTTCATTGAAGAAAATTTATATCATCATAAACCCAAAGCCACAAATAATATTGTTACCAAATCATCTGACAGCCCAACAGTAAAAACTTGTAAAGAACAAGCTAATAAAATTCTAAACTTTAATTTGGTTGACAGCACAGCTTGGAGAGTAGACTTCTCAGATGTTTTTGAAAAATTCGTACAATACATTTTCAAAGCAGTTGCTAAAGAGACTGGAGGTAAACTATTTGCAAATTTAAAATTCCACTCGAGAACTTCAAAACACTATTCTTGGGAACTAAAACATATTGAACCAGACGCTATTTATCAAAAGGAAAACTTATTGGTATTTATAGACGCCAAATACAAATCAAACCTTTACAACAAGTTCGATAATAGTGAAACCCTGAAAGATGACCACAGACACGATTTACACCAAATTATGGCTTATACTTCTTTTAGTAAAACAGACTTTAAATATGGGTTCCTTTGTTATCCATCAGACCAATTGGAATTGAAAACAATAAAATATAAGAACGGAATTAACGAAGTAACAAACACGGTTTTAGTAATGGGTATTCCATTAAAAAAAGACAGTATAAATGAAGCAAAGCGACTACTGACAAATGAACTTAATGAACTTGAAAGAAGAACAACGACCCGGTAACACACGCTAAAAAATCATAGCCGCCCTTCGGGACGGCAACGCTTTTTAGCGCTGTCCGTTATGTGTCAATAGAAGAACATGATAAAGGAATTTAAAAATAAAGGTGACCAATATTGGTTTTTCTCAATGCTCGGTTTTCCATTTTTCTTCATGATGGCTAGCTCTGAAAACTATTCCTCGTTTGCAGAAGAACCAGTCTTGAAAATTGTGATTGGTTTGCTTTTAGGTTTTATAGGGCTTGGAATTGGTTTTATATTGTTTAGGCTTTTTAAGAACAAATCCTCTGTCATAAAATGGAGTGTATTTGGAGCATTATTGGTTTGTTGTATCGTCTATGCAAGGGTAATGACGAATTTCCAATCTAATAAACTACCCACATGTGTAATCTGCGGATATCATGCTGTCGATAAAAAAACCTCTGAGTGCTTTGTTTGTGGTTCAGAAACATGGCTAGAGACAAAATCATATGATGATAGAACCTATGAAACTTGGATAAAAGAAGAACAACTATTCTGGTTCGATCTAGATCCGAAAAATGGAAAACCAAATTTCTTTGAACCTAAAAACCTTGAAGGGTATTTTAAAGATGAAAGTTGGTCACCATCAATAACCGAAAAAGAACTTTTAAATTTTAAGGAATAATCGACACATAACACGCAGTAAGCAAAACGGCGCACGTACATACGCGAGAAAAAGCGCCGCTTCACTTACTGCGCGAACGTTA
>JAHKAT010000400.1 GCA_018825925.1 Bacteroidota bacterium
CTTTAATTGCCTGAAAAAAGATTAAAGGAATTAAAAACAATACTATCGGGTTGAAATCGATTTGTCGGTGTAGGTAATTCCACAAAAGCAGAATTAGAATCATCCAGATGCCAATAAAAATAATACCACCAATATTTCCAAAGTTGGCATAACCTTCACCAATTATACTGATACCCATTGAAGTATTATCGCCAAGATATAATCCTGTGAATTTTCTAAAGTTTTCTCGACCTCCTGCTACGGCCTTGTTAGATATTAAAAAACGCGGGAGCAATGACGATTCTACAGCAGTAATAATAGTTTCACCCTCAGCAAAAGGTACTTTAAGAGGCACATTTTTCATTACAGCCGAAATAATCCAGCCTTGATTCAGCCGAACATTCAAACTGCCTTGTTGATCATCGGTCTCTATTATTCCGTTTGATAATTGCTCTGATGCAATTTTTATAAATAATTCAAGCTTATTCCCTTTGTAACCGTTCCAAGTGATTTCACGATAGGCTGCTTTAGTGGTTTGAATAATCATAGCCATAAAAATCCCCATCGATATAATAGCGAGACGTTTAGGAATCGAAGGTTTAATTTTAATACACCAAAACATAAAAAAGATAATCCCCCAAAGCAGAAAATCATGAAAAAGTCCGCTGGCTAGGGAAAGTGAAAAAAGGTAGATTAAGGAAAGATAGAACAAAAGGTTATCTGATTTCTTTTTGGAGAAGAATAGCAGAATAGCTCCCGAATATTTCATAAAGCTGAAAATGACCAGTAAAAAGCGAAGGGCACTCGGAAAAATGGGCATTAATAAATCAGCCGAAATTCCAACGATAACCAAATATATCCCAGCTTTACGGTAATCAATCCAATCTGAAATGTTTATTTGCTTACGTTTTTGAAAGATTTCTGATACAATAATCATAATAGTTAAGGCGGGCACTATATATCCAAAATAGGTGTCTTGGTCTACGTACATATTGTATCTTGAGTAGCCAAATTTCGTGAGGTAATTTAAATAGGGACCGCCAAACCACTGCAAACTACAGATCAATAATGTAAGTTCTATAATTGGAATTGTTTTCCCTAAGAGGATGACAAAACGATATGCACAGAAAATAGTACACGCAAAACCCAGTATGGTTAAATTATCCATTCAGGTCTTTAATTTCTTTACCAATTGCCATTATAATTGAATTAAACGACCATTCTTCAATAGAGTCTTTTGTATTTAATTTCAATGATTGTAATGTCTTTTGGTCGATTAATTTGAATTTTTTTTCAAAATCTCCCAATAAATTAACGTCAAAAACAAATCCATTGAATCCATCTTTAATCAGGTCACTCGCACAACCAATTGACGCATTTGCAAGCACTGGTGTACCTGATGCTAACGATTCATTTATAGCTAATCCCCATGTCTCGCTGTAACTGGGCATACAAAGCAAATCTCCCAATCGATAAACTTGTGGAATAATGGATTGATTTTGAAATGGTAATAGGATTATATCTGGATGATTCCCGATAAACTTTTCAATTTGAGATTTTAACTGACCTTCACCCACCATTATCAGCTTAAGTTTCAAATTTGGATTTTCGGTGCTTAATTTCTTGAAATTCTCGATGATAAACAAAGGGTTTTTATTGGCAGTGAATTTACCGATAAAGAGCAGTGTTAAGGCATCAGGGGGTATGCCTAACGAGGCTTTCCACTCCGCTGCTTTGGCATCATTTTTAGGGTCTGAAAATCGATCATTATCGATTGCATGTGGAGCGAACCGAAGCTTTGATTCTGTTAAGCCGTAATACTTATAATATTCCTTGTTTTTAGTACCAACATAAAACGCGATATCTATTTTTTTATAGACCCATTTTAAGACATTTCGTTTTACAATACTACGAATAAATGATTTTGTTGGTTTTAAAACTGAATCCCCCCTAAACCATAGTGGAATTTTTCCATTAAAATGCTTGATAATTCTCAAATGACTGTAAAAACTCCATCCATAAATCAATATAAAATCTGGATTAAAGGTTAGTACTTTAGAAATTAATTGAGGGCAAATGATACCAAAGAATCTTTTGGTAGATGGTTTTTTGGAAGTATTGTTGACGAATTCAAAATTATAATTTTCTAACAAAGGAATGTCCCAATCTACCGCCTGATTAAATTCTGTATCTTTAAAGGTATGCTGTGATTGAGAAAAGGTATAGAATACTTTTAGCTCAATATCTTTTTCGCTAGCGAGTTTCTCAAAAAGGGGAGCGTTGTACTGTATTGGGTGGGTTGATATAATCGCTAATTTTTTAACTGCCATAATAAAATTCAACTATTAACAACTGAATCAAGCAATTTCGCAAGTTTTTCGGCTGATTTTTCACTTGAGTACGGCGCTAGTCCTTTCATTTCAGGATTCCAATTCTGCTCGTGTAAAAATGGTTTTAATATTTCTATAAAATTAGCTTCAATTTCTATATCGGACAACTGCTCTGAATATTTTAATATAAATTTTTTGGCTTTACACTGATTTAGTACTTCGAGGGCATTGCTTTGTTCATGAAAGGCTCCAATTATAGGCCTATTAGATAATATGCATTGAAACGTTTTGGATGCGGTATAGTGTTTTTCAGTACTACCAAACAGCATTACCTTGTCAGCTTTTGACAGCAAGTATAAAATTTGACGAAAGGGTCTCCTTTCTCTTATTTCAGTGACCATTTCACCCAAACCAAATTCGATAGCATATTCGGTGATTGATTTGGCAATATAATTGCCCGTCCCGATGAAATATAGATGTATATTTTGATCCCATTCCCCATTATGTTTCATGCGTTTAATAGCACGAAAGAAATTAACTAAAAACAAGTGTGAGTTGGGTAAAAACGCACCCGCATACACCCAAGGTTTTATTTCTGAAGCGCCATCCCAAGGGGCAGGATATTCCTTCGTGACAATGTGATCATTTGGATCAAATCCATAAGGCATCCAAGTGTGAGGCGGAGATATTTTAAAGTTTCTTTCTATGGCAGGCTTGTAATATTCTAGTGCCACTCCTGTCACAAATTTCGCTTTTTTAATCGCAATTGGTTCCAGTGTTTTGGCAATGAATTGACTTAAAATTGCTCTTTTGTTTTTTTGGTTGCTGATGTCTCGCACCCACGGATCAATGTAATCAATTCCATACGGAATTTTCGTTTTACGCCAAAGCATTCTACCTAGTAAAGCAGCATAAAAAGAAGGGATTGGAATCCAAATAGCGTCAATTTTTTTTTCAGAACAGATTTGTTTTGATTTTTTATACAACTGAAAAAATGCCCTCAATCCCAAATCTCCTATTATTCTTGGTTTGGTTAAAGGAAAAGCCCCTGTTTTATGTACTTCTATATCTTTTGATACTGTTTCAAGACTGTCCCAGTCTAATGTTTCTTCGTAGTGGCAATGATCAACCGTGACCAGAATCGGATTCCACCCAAATTTTTTCAAGTAATTTCCAATAAGCCGAGGACGATGCACCCCTGCTAAATTAGCTGGCACCCAATGGGGATAGATAATTAGTAAATTCAAGAATTGAAGGGATTGATTGCCAATTTAATTCGTTCTCCTTGACTTAGTTTATTAGGTGTAGTTTTGGAGGCAAGTAAGAAATCTTCGTAGAATCGTTCGTATTCATTTACATTGAAAATCAATGTTTTTAATTGATCAACTTGTTCGGAAACTGTTTCAACATTCATGATTTTTCCATCGGTAAATTCGTACCCTCTGTTGCCTTGAACAGTAGATAAAGCAGGAATTCCATATTTCATTGCCAAACTGAGTTTGGTTGAAATTCCTTTGGAATAATAATAAACGGCATTCAAGAAAAAGCTCCAATTTTTCATCTCTAAAATTAACGCCTCTTGGTCGAGGTAGCCCGTCAATTCAATGAAAGGGAACATTTCTTTTAGTTGTTCGCCTGGTTGGGTTGATTTTCCGACTAATTTTAGTTTTATCTCGTTTTGCAATTCTTGACGAACTATTTCTTTACAGAAATTAGTCACTCCTGAAAAATTGGGTAAGTGACTCAAATCACCGATAAATCCTATAGTTGCACCTAGTGATTTTCTATCAATAAATTCGGGTTCAATAGTTGGATGAATAGCAATTGCCTTTTTCGCACCTAGCCATTTTTCAATGGCAACTTCAATAGGGGAGACTGCCAATGTTGCGTCCAGTGATTCGCGTCTGATTTTTGATTCAGCATATAGGTAATTTCCTAGATTGTACGTTTGTATTAATTTTTTAAGTCTTGATTTTTTGGAAGTATCCAAAACAACGTCGTGTAAATAATCACCAGATTCATTTCCATGTGAACAAAGCACCACTTTGATTGAAGAATCAATTGATTTTAATACTCTTGAAAACTCTATTGTATTAGCAGTATTTAAAAAGACGACCTTAATTTGTTTAGAAATGAGTATCTCCTTTAATTTGATAATGTATTTTTCAGGAGCATAACGGTTGTAGCCTTTCAAACCTATTTTTCGAACCACTTTTTCCTGGATTCCGTCATGAAATTCGATTGCAAACAATTGTATTTCGTAAACTGTTCTTAGAATATTTAAAAAATCGTCAGTACAACTTTTCACTCCACCCTCCAGCGCATTGGCTGAAATAAATCTTGAATTTGAAATGAAGAGGGCTTTTTCTAAGTTCATTTCGATTTCAATTTAACAGCTAAATCAACATATCGTTGGGCGGCATTCTTTCGGTTGAAATTAGTCTCTGCCCATTCTCTCACTTTTATTCGATCCAATTGGTTTAAATCTTGAATTTTGTTAGTCATACCCTCTACGTTTTCGCAAATGAAGCCACTTATTCCATCTAAAACAACTTCGGGGACCGAACCTCGTTTAAAAGCAATAACGGGTGTTCCACAGGCCATGCTTTCGGCCATTACAATGCCAAAAGGTTCTTCCCATTTTATAGGAAACAAGGTAGCTTTGGCTGTTTGTAAGTAAGTTTTCTTTTGAATGTTGTTTACTGGTCCAACATATTGAATTCTTTCATTCAGAAAAGGTTTCACAAATTCCTCAAAATAATCCCTTTTGTCGTCTTCAACATTTCCTGCAATGATTAATTTTTCATTTAGGTTATTTGCGACTTGAATTGCTTCGTAAACTCCTTTAATGTCTTCGATGCGTCCTAAGAAAAAAAGATGTTCTTTCGGGACCTCAGAATCACAATAGAATTCTAAATCAACAAAATTAAAAAGTACTTCCCATTCGGATTTATTTTCTATATGCTTCAGCATATGATTGGCAGCAGCTACAAATTGAATTCTATTGCCTATTATTTTTTTAGCCAAACCAGTACTTTTGGTGCTAATTGGCCGACCATATCGCTTTATAAAAATTGATTTCTGATGAAGTAAAGCGGTTAGATAAACATATAAGATTCGACTAAAGCACAATACAAAATCGGGCTTGCAGGAGGTATAAGCTTTCCGAAATGATACACTATTTTGAATGACGTTGGTAAGACCTTGTGAAAAATCACTTTTATAACTAAAATGCTGTTTTACTTTGGAATGCGTTGAACCTTTTTTAGATAATAAGAAACATTCGTGTCCTTGACTTTCAAATTCATCGATTAAATCAGAAACAAGTCTCTCCGCTCCACCATACAACAAGGGAGGCACGGCAATTTCTGGATCGGAAGTTATTAGGATTCTCATTTTTTATGAATCAAGATTGGAGTTAGTATTCGTGGCGGCCGAACAAGTCCTAGTATAAATGTGGATCATTTCTTTATTGTGATTTTCATACCTTTTTGGTTTGAATTTTTCATGTTTCAAATTGATTCTTTCTGATACAAAGTCAGTGATTAAATCTTTTAATTGCCGATCATTAAAAAGGTCAAAAAGCCATCCATTCTCATTATGAATTATTAAATCAGTAAACGCTGGAATATTACTGGCTATAATTGGAATGTTTACACTAAGTGCCTCATGAATGACCAAAGGATTCATTTCAGACCTGGATGGCGCTATTAAAAGACTGTGATTCGCCATCTCCTTTAAAACGCCTTCTCTCCTTAGGTTTTCTTTCCATTCAGTAAAACCAAGTCTCGCAAATTGACTCTTTGTTTTCGTGTAATATTCGTTTTTTTCTGCAATTGGTGAAATCACAGTTAATTCAATTTGGTTGCTTAAATTATATTTTTCAATTGTGGATAATAAAAAATCTAGTCCCTTAATTGGATAAACTCTTCCGATAAAAATTATTTTCTTTTTATTTTCCTCAGGTGTTTCTGGTGGTTTTTCAAAAGGCGCATTCAAAAATTGAGTTGGTACAGATAAAGAATCAATGTTGTTTATTCGGAACACTTCTTGAATCCATGGAGCTATACTAATAATGTGATCTGTACAGCTGGCAATTTTTTTTAATTGCCACATCCTAAAAGGTATATAATTAAATGTTGAAAAAAATCGGGGTAACTTTCCACTCAGACTAGCGCTATTTAAAAATTTAGCAAATATATTTTTATAATTTGTTTCATTATAAAAACACGAAGTGCATTTTTTTTGTTTTAATCGCCCATTACAAATTTTGATGTCTTTCTCAATAAAATCTCCTTTTGGACAAATGGTTCCTGCTAAGTGCGGGGTGAAAATCACCTTTTTACCAATGCTTTTAATATAATTGAAGTGATGAATTGTAAAAGTTGAATTCAGATTATGAAAATGAACGATATCAGGCTTAACTTTTTCAATCACTTTTTTAAAATCATCTTCTACTTGCAGGAAACGCCGTGCATATCCATTTTTGAGGGAAATATTTTCGGAAACAAAAGGATGAATTTGTATATTATTGAAAGAATAGGCACTTGAGATAATTTTATTTTGGGGAATTACAACTTCACAATCAAGTCCCTGTTCAATTGAATGTTGAATCAAGGACAAAACATATTGTTCAGTACCAGCTTGGTGACTAGGAAAAAAATTGTTTATGGCGTGAAGGATTTTCAATTCTTAATACTATGCAAAACAAAGTTTTTGTTTCAAAATGTGAAGAATCGTCTCATTTTATTAGGCATTAAAGAGAGTAAAATAAACTTCAATTTTATTTTGAATAATCTACTAGTTTTTAGGGCCTCCAATGGATGACCTTTTAAAAATAAAATGAAGATTGTACGAGAGTCCCTAACATATTGATTTTGAATCGCCAAATCACTACTTTTTTTATCCAATGGACAATTTTCAGACTTTAAAACATCCAAATTCCCTGTGTGATTCATTAATCGATATTCAGCTTGTCTTAAATTATACTCTTGATCTGAATGACGTCTCCACCATATTAAATCATCGTAAAACAATACGACGCCATAAATTGCAGCAAACTCCAAATTAAGAATTTGATCCGCTAAAACACCATATTTTTCATTGAATCCTTTAAATTCTTCAAATGTTTCTCTTCTCAAGATTGTAGCCGATGGGCCAAAGTGTAAAATACTTTTATTAAAATAATGCTGAATGTATGAATCTCTAGCTGATAAATACAACGGGAGTTTTGAATGAACTGAACGGGTCGACATTCCTATTTTGGCTTCTGGGAATTGCTCCATTGACTTTACCATTAACTCTAGTCCATGTGGATAGAGTATATCATCTGAGTCTAAATATTTAATGTACTTTCCAATTGCTAGGGTTGCGATATAATTCCTATTCGAAAATTGACCCAAATTCGATTTGTTTTCAAAAAAACGAATTCGAGAATCCTTTGTTATGTAATGTTTAGCTATTTCCTTAGAGTTGTCTGTCGATCCATCATCCACAATAATTAATTCAAAATCTTGGTAGCTTGATGTTAAAACACTTTCTATTGCCTCCGCGAGATATTTTTCCCGATTGTATACTGTCATTAAAACTGATACGACTGGATTATTGATCATGCCTCATTCGTGGTTTTAGAAATTTTATTGTTTTGACTACCTTGTGGAATTGAAACACAAATTTTATTGTGAATATTTTCAAGTTCAACTATATTTTTTGACATCAGTAATCTCAAGAAGTCGCGATTTACTTTAAATTTTGCGTATCTATTGATTAAATTATATCGAATCCAATATATTTTTCTAGAAAAATTAAGCGAATTCGATTTCAATAGTCGGTAAACGGCTTTTAATGAAGGCTTAATCAAATCAAGTTTTTTGGGTACAAAACCGAAATGTTTATAGAAGTGAAAATAAACGGTAAAATTTGTTTTGTAGGTATACTCATACGAAAGATGGTGATAATGATAAATTACAATACTAGGATCATAAACTGTTGTCCACCCTTTGACAATTGCTGCTTTACTCCATAACCAATCTTCTGCAAAGAAGGTTTTTTCGAAGGGGAGCTCAATTAATGCACTTTTTCTATACATTGAAACGACATTATCCCAATTGATCAATTTTTCTTTTTCCACCTGGCTTAAATCATCAAAGTCAATTCCCGATGGTAATTTACGCTTAGTGATTTTAGATTTTGATTGTGGGAAGTACCACAATATTGGATTTTTATCTGGGTGATGTGGTACAGCTTGATGACCTACTACTCCCATTACTTCATTTTTTTTAAAGTGTTGAGCCATTTTGAATAATGCATCATCATCCTGAAAAAATGCATCTTGAACCGTGAAAAAAAGAAGATCAGACTTTGCCTTGAGCACCCCGAAATTTCTTGTTAATCCATGGTTGAAGCTTTTCTTTTCAACTGTAAATACTTCGCAACCAAGATTTAAGGCAATGTCTTGTGATTGATCGGTCGATTCCGAATCAAGAACAACAATTTGAATAGTATCAAAGCCTGATTGATTTTTTAATGAAAGAATACAACGCTCTAAGGTTGACTCGCCATTATAAACAGGAATAATTACTGAAATTATATCCATAGTTCATTTAATGTTTTCATATCAAGTCTTTCTTCTCCATTTTATAGTGGATACCAAGATCAGCTAAAATCAAAAGCAGTGCCCATTCATGTTCATTAATGTAATCCAAAATCATTTGTCTTTTTGCTAGGTCGAATGTGTCTTCACTAGAAACATTGACTTTTTTATGATTCCGAATATGTTTTAATTCTTGCTGTGTAAACTCGTAATTCTGTAAAAATTGGATTAATTCTTCATTCAAATTTTCATTCTTTATAAATGACACATTACACATATCCGCTTTGTAATGGCCTTCAGTAAAGTATTCTACGTTTAGTTTTTTATGAATACTTAAATGATTTTTAAAAAATAGACGAATAAAACCTAAGGTCTGTTCTCCAAAAAACACTTCTTTTGGAAGGTTGTTTTGAATCAAAAAGTCTTCATTGCATAAAATCTTCATTTCTATAAAATCCTCAATAGATAGATTTGGAAAATGAGGAAAAAGAGATTTAATTTTTGTTTCTGTAAATGGAAAATTCACAGCCCAGGATCGGTAATGATATTGTGATTCTAATAGTTTATATGGATTTCGAA
>JAHKAT010000401.1 GCA_018825925.1 Bacteroidota bacterium
GCTGTGCAATCAACCAACACTGTCGCTTTACTTTTCAAGCAACACAAAACGGTTACAAAGTCCCCTGGAAGGGAGAGTTTTTATCACTGCATCCAATGGAAATCAAAAGAATTTCAGATCGAATTACCTGGATTTCGGATTAATAATTCAAGAGGTTCATCAATTCAGCTTTTACCTTTTCAGCATTCGGTAACAAAGTTGCTTCTAAAGTACTGTTGAGCGGAATTGCAGGAGTATCGATTGAACCAATCATATGAATTGGTGCGTCAAGATCCTGAAAACATGCTTTTTGAATTCTACCGGCCAATCCCAAAGTAAAGTTACATTCTACGGATTCTTCGGTTACCAATAATACCTTTCCGTGTTTTTTTGATACTTCGTAAAGTTTCTCCGTATCCAGTGGGAGTAAAGTGCGCAAGTCGATAATTTCAACTTGATCTTTCACTTCCTTTGAAGCACCTATCGACCAATATACACCCATTCCATAAGTAATGATCACACATGAATCACCTTTTTCTATGTTCTCCATAGTCGCTTCTTGAACCACGCGAGCTTTTCCAAAAGGAATCATATAATTTTCATCTGGCTCCACAGACATAGCGCCTTCTGTACCCGGTATTTTAGACCAATACAAGCCTTTGTGTTCCAACATCACAACCGGGTTAGGGTCGTAAAACGCCGATTTCATAAGTCCCTTTAAGTCAGCACCAGTTGATGGATAGGCGATTTTGATTCCTCTAATATTAGTCAATACACTTTCGACAGAAGAAGAATGGTAAGGCCCACCAGAACCGTAAGCACCAATAGGAACCCTAATAATACAGCTGATCGGCCATTTTCCATTGGAAAGATAGTAAGAACGACTCACCTCTGTGAATAATTGGTTTAGGCCAGGCCATATATAATCAGCAAATTGAACTTCTACGATTGGTTTTAGTCCAACAGCTGACATACCTACAGTCGATCCGATAATAAATGCTTCTTGAATCGGTGTATTGAAAACCCGATCGTCGCCAAAAGTTTGCGCAAGAGTGGCTGCTTCTCTAAAAACACCTCCTAAACGACCACCTACATCTTGGCCATAAAGCAGAGATTCTGGATGTTTAGCCATTAATTCTCGAACCGCGAACAAAGCGCTATCGACCATAACGGTTTTCTTTTTACCAGCTGGGCTACGTTCTCCAACCTCCTCTGTAATCGGTGAAGGAGCAAAAATATGTTGTGTCACTTCTGACGGAGCAGGATCTTCAGCATTTAAAGCTAAATCGTAGGATTCCGCTACTTCAGAAAAGACTAATTGTTCGATTTTCTCTAGGCTTTCTTCGTTTATACCTTGGTTAAAAAGCAGTTGCTTTAATTTCGGATAAGGATCTTGAATTTGTGCCTCCTCTAAATCATCTCTATACCATTCTTTTCGAACGCCAGAGGTGTGGTGACCTAATAATGGCACTTTTGCGTGAATTAAAAAGGGACGGCGCTCTGTTCGCATAATCGAATAGACTTCACGAACAGTATTGTAGCATTCGTCAAAATTTGTTCCGTCAATAGTGCGCACTTCAATTCCTTTGAAACCACGCATATATTCGGTCATATCTTGGGCGCGAGTTTCATCAGCTTTTGCAGAAATATCCCAACCATTATCTTGAACTAAAAATAAAATAGGAAATTGTTTCAAAGCAGCCATTTGAAGCGCTTCAGAAACTTCTCCTTCCGTACAAGAAGCGTCGCCTAATGAACAAACTACGACTGGGTTTTCGCCTTGAAAATCTTCTGCAATACCTGTTTTTTCTTTGTATTGAATTCCCATAGCAATTCCGGCTGTAGGGATGGCTTGCATACCCGTAGCTGAAGATTGATGAGGTATTTTCGGTTTATCGTCGTCTTTTAAGGATGGGTGAGAATAATAGGTTCGTCCTCCAGAAAATGGATCATTTTTCTTTGCGAAAACTTGAAGCATCAAATCATAAGGCGACATGCCAATGCCTAACAATATACTGTCGTCACGGTAATACGGTGAAACCCAATCTTGGGGTTTTAATTGCATACCTATAGCCAATTGAATTGCCTCATGACCGCGCGAAGTGGCGTGGACATATTTTGAGGTGATTTCTTTATGTGCTTCGTATTTTTCTGCTAAAGTTTTAGCAGTACACATCAATCGAAAAGCTTCGAGTAATGTTTTGGTTTCGATTTCCAAAATTTGTTGTTTATCTATTGAAATGACTGTTGACATGGGATGTTATTGCACGCAAAGATAAAATTTTTTAAAGGGTATAGCAAGGTAATTAGATACGGAATAGAATCTACAGTGTTGGCTTCATATTTCTGAATTAATATTTGTGTTTACCAACGGTCCATCCGTCTTGGGCGGCAAGTAATTCTTCTCCACTTTCAACAGCAGGAGCTTCCATTTCAGTTCCCATTGAGTCGTTCCAACGGTTGAGGTATCCAAATAGAGCGACAACACCCAATATTTCTACGATTTCACCTTCGTTCCAATGCGTGCGCATACTTTCAGCAAGTTGGTCGTCGACCGCATTGGGTATCTGTGATGCTGCAAGCGCAAAATCGAGCGCTACTCTTTCTGCTTCCGAAAATGAATCATGCTTGCGGTAGCTCCAGATGTTTTCAATTTGAGTTTGCTCCGCGCCATATCTCTCCGCAGCGCGAATCGTATGGGCTTGACAATATCGACATCCAGCAGCATGTGAGCTGATATAACCGATGAGACGTTTAAGAGCACTTGTTACTCGACCGTGATTTTCCATAACTGCTTTATTCATTTCGATAAAAGCATAGGCGATACGTGGTCGATGATGCATGGTTTGCACACTGTTTGGACAGAAACCCAATGTTTCGTTGTAAAAAGTTACAAGATCATTTAAATCTTTGTCGTTAGGGTCGTTTTTCGGTAAAACCAAAGGTTGTTTCATGATAAAGCGTTTTATCGAAAGTAATGATTAAAGATTGTTCGGCGAAGCTCTTCAACCTAAGGTGGAATGTATTTAAATAAAAAAAGCAGACTATAGAGCCTGCTTTTACTGTTTATAGGAGATTTTAGAAGCGTTCAAAAACACCTGCTGCACCTTGTCCAGTACCTACGCACATGGTGACCACACCGTATTTTTGTTTTCTTCTTTTTAGTTCGTTTAAAAGTTGAACAGTTAATTTTCCTCCAGTACAACCCAAAGGGTGGCCAAGCGAAATAGCTCCGCCGTTTACGTTCACTAGATCAGAATTTAATCCCAATTCGCGAATAACAGCTAATGATTGTGAAGCAAAAGCTTCGTTTAGCTCAAGTAAAGAAATGTCATTCAAAGTCAAACCAGCCATTTTAAGTGCTTGAGGAATTGCTTCAATTGGTCCAATTCCCATAATGCGTGGCTCAACTCCTACTGCTTTGTAGGAAAGTAAACGCGCGATAGGCTCAAGGTTAAGTTCTTTCATTTTCTTTTCACTCATCACCAATACGAATGCGGCTCCGTCGGAAGTTTGTGAAGAGTTACCAGCAGTTAC
>JAHKAT010000402.1 GCA_018825925.1 Bacteroidota bacterium
GTGTTCGTTCATCATTGTAAAGTCGACGGTAAAGAACAATCCCTCTTTGTGAAAAAAGAGCACAATTGTGCCCCTGATATCTCTGAAAAATCCTGCTGTCACCAAGAACTAACTCCAGAAAAATCAAAAGATTGCTGTAACGATGAAGTGAAAATCGTACAAGTAGCCTATGATTATTTTCAAAATCAAATTCAATATGAATTTACAGCCGATTTTCAAGCCTTAGTTCCTTTTTATAAATTTAAGTTTACAGACTTTGTTTCCATTGAAAGAGGCCCTCTTTCTTTTACAAATACTGACCCTCCCTGCCCCAGTGGCAAAACTATCGTGGTCAAAAATCAACAATTCCGCTGTTAGCCCAAATCGTTGAAATTTTATAATTATTCAACCTTTTGATTTATTTAACATGAAATATATTCTTTTATTTTTCGTGCTTTGGATTCAATTTAATTCAACAGCACAAGTGCGAGGAGTGGTTTTTGGCAGCGACACCACCAAGCAAAACAAGCTCTACGGAGCACGAATCGAAACGACTGTTTCCAAAATTCAATTAAGAACTGATGAAGAAGGCCGATTCGAATTTATTCTGCCAAAGGAATTGCCAGACACCTTGATTTTTTCGGCAAGGGGTTACATTTCTGATACCTTGATTTTAGATATAGATGATCGGTTTTCTAATTTCAAAATTGTGCTGTATTCTGCACTTTTACTACCGGAAGTGATTGCCTCCTACAAGAAAGATTCTAAATCAGTTTCTAAACTTAAAACACTTTTAGTAGAAGAGATCTCTTCGGATGAATTAAGAAAAGCCGCCTGTTGTAATCTTTCTGAGTCTTTTGAAACCAATGCCTCTGTCGATGTCAGCATGAGTGATGCCGTTTCGGGGGCAAAGCAAATTCAGATGATGGGCCTTTCGGGTGTTTATACTCAAATTCAGTTTGAAAACATCCCTTATTTAAGAGGTTTAGAAAGTGCTTTTGGACTAAACAGTATTCCTGGAACTTGGGTCAATGCGATTCAAATCACCAAGGGCACTGGTTCTGTTGTCAATGGCTACGAATCTATGGCTGGTTTAATCAATCTTGATTTACACAAACCGTTTGAAACAGATCAATTCTTTATGAACGGGTATGTGAATCATTTCGGCCGATCAGAATTGAATGTCCACACAGGAATACAGCTAAGTGAAAAATGGAGCACGTCCATTTTCGCTCATGGTTCGACATTAAATAACTCTATCGACCAAAATAAAGATGGATTCAAGGATGTTCCAACCGGGTACAATTCAGCTATTTTTAATCGTTGGCATTATCAAGGCGACAAAATGGAGGCGCAATTTGGTGTAAACGCTTATGTAGATGAAAAGTTGGGAGGTCAAACCGGATTCCGGTCTTTTGAACCTGGAATTAATGGAAAATATGGGGTGATGAACCATACTGAAAGCATCAATTTATTCGCGAAAACTGGATTTTTCTTTAAAGGAAAACCTTATCGCTCAATCGGGATACTTTACAACGCGAAGTATCAAACAACCAATGCTCAATTTGGACTGCGCAAGTTTAATGGATTGGAAAAAAGAGGCTATATTAATGCCATTTATGACGATATCATTGGGTCTACGATACATAAAACTAGAGTTGGATTAAGTGCTACGGCGGTTCAATTTGAGCAACAGCAGGACAGCTTAAGTGATGATCGTTTGGAGCTTGTTCCCGGAGCCTTTGGCGAATACACCTATACGGGAGTTCGATTTATTAATGTGCTCGGCGCCAGATTGGATTACCACAATTTATTTGGACCCGTTTTTTCACCTAGAGTACATTCTAAGTACACCCTGACAGAACTAACGGACCTTCGATTTACCGCTGGTAGAGGTTGGCGCGTGCCGAATTACATGATAGACAATCTTTCTCTTTTAGCGACAGGCCGACAGTGGGTTTCTCCTCTTGAAATCAAGCCTGAGATATCATGGAATATTGGTGGATCTTTTGTGCAAGAGTTTAAGTTAATAAAAAAGAAAGCCTCGCTTGTAGTGGATTATTACTATACTTATTTCGAAAATCAATTGATTGTCGATCGAGATGTAAATTTAAATCAAATCGTTTTTCGCAACTTGTCAAACAACTCTTATTCTAATAGTTTACAAGCCGAACTGAGTCTTTCACCTTTGAAAGTTTTAGATGTTCGTTTTGCTTATAAATACTTAGATGTAAAAGCGATATATAACAATGATCTGCAAACCAAAGTAATGGTGCCCAATCATCGCGGTTTTGTTAATATAGCCTATAAAAGTCGCAACAAACGATGGATGGTAGATTTCACAACTTCCGTATTTGGTAGCTCCAGGTTACCGATTACTGAATTGCCTGATCTATCTGTAACAACCATCAATCGAAGTGAAATTTATCCAATGATAAGCGCTCAAATAACGCATGTATATAAGAGGTTTGATTTCTACATTGGAGGAGAAAACTTGGGGAATTACACCCAAAAAAGTCCAATTATTGATGCTCAAAACCCTTTTAGCACGACTTTTGATGCTACTAGAGTGTGGGCGCCAATTGTTGGGACAATGATATACGGAGGATTTCGATTTACGATTCCTCATGTAGAAGACGAAAACTAATAATTAAACTAATAAAATAAAAATCATGAAAGTAATAATCAGTGTGATGTTCCTCTTTTTTGCAATGACCGTTTTTGGTCAAAAAGGAACAGAAGAAATCAAAATTAAAACAACTGCAGAATGTAACTCATGCAAGGAAAGAATAGAAGGGAAGTTGAATTACACAAAAGGAATTCGATTTGCTGAATTGGATGTTCCAACCAAAGTGTTGACCGTTTCGTACAGTCCTAGTAAAATTTCCTTAAAAGAAATCAAGGAGTTAGTTGCTGGAATTGGATATGATGCGGACGAAGTGAAAGCTGAAAAAAAAGCGTATAACGCTCTGCCGGAATGCTGCAAGGTTGGAGGTATGTAATAACAAATTTTTAAAATTAAAAAGGGGTTTTCTCATTTCTGAGAAACCCCTTTTTCAATTAATGGAATGTGATTTGAACTAGTCTTTATCGTCCTCCTCTGTGTCTTTATCTGGCTTGTCGTATTGATCCTCTTCTTCATCGTCCGCCTCATCTTCTTCTTCATCCTTGATGTCATCTACATCATCCAATTCATCATCGTCGTCATCATCATCGGCAGTCACTGCTTTCATCACTTTTGGAAACTTAACCAAGTAAATGGTTTCATCGGTTTCCCATATCAGCGCATCCAGTAGTTCACCTGTAGGCGTTTTGATTTGCGTTAAATGATTAATATAACCATCAGGAAATTCTCTCAAAATTCCTTTTTTTTGCTCGACACTCATTTTGTCGTAGCTAACTATTGCACGTTTTTTAGTCGTCATGGTGAAAATTATATTTCCAACTTTAAAATTCTATGTTTCGGAAGTAATACGTTTTTCTTTAGCAAAATCGCCTTATCAGTAATCCCCCAAATCGTCGTTTCTACCACTTTTGGGCCTTGCTCATCGGAAAAATAAATTCTTACTTTCTGGTGTTCCAAATTACCCAAAGCAATTGCTCTATCTAGTGATCCCTCCCTTTCTTTAAGTTCAAGCTTTTTTTTCAATACTTCCTCTGTCGGAAAATGAAAATCAGCAATTTCTTCTTTCTGTACTAAACTAAATCCTTCCATCAGCATATTTCGGGTATTTTAAAGGAACAAAATTAAATGAATTCAACAATTGTAAACATTTTTTCAATGAAATAGCGCATTTTTTTTAGAAAACCTGACAATTTATATTGGAACTAAAAAAGGAGATCTCGCGATCTCCTTTCATTTAGAACTGATTTTCAATCATTTCTATTGTTTACTTGACAATGGGTTTTTCAAGTTGCTCCATTCTACTAAATGCATTTTTATTGTGCCCACAGGGATTTTTGCTTTTACTAAAATTGGAATTCGGTTAGCATCCGCAGTTACCCAGAAATTCACATCATTTTCACTTTCAAAATAACGTCCCGTTTGAACTACTGGCACAAATTTGTGACATTTGAATTTTCCCTTTCGAATGTGAATGATTTCATCTCCAACATACTTCACTTTTAAAGGCCAGATTTCGTCGTCCATAAAACATTTGAATTCAAAGGTGTCGTTCTTTTTGAGATTATTAAAATTCATCGTTCGTGCATAATAGAACGAAGAAATCATATCTTGAACCCCCATTGGAATTTTAAATTCTTTACCCTCGCCGTTGTCTACTTTGTATTTGTCATGCTTAAAAGTATAGTCTTGATTGATTTTATATCCACCTTCGTCTACTCTACGAACAAAATACCAAGGAAACACTCCTGTTTTGTCCATA
This sequence comes from Bacteroidota bacterium, assembly GCA_018825925.1. Taxonomy (GTDB): domain Bacteria; phylum Bacteroidota; class Bacteroidia; order Flavobacteriales_D; family Crocinitomicaceae; genus UBA2040. The sequence continues at coordinate 4,365 of JAHKAT010000402.1, forward strand.
TAACTCTCATA
>JAHKAT010000403.1 GCA_018825925.1 Bacteroidota bacterium
TATTCAAAACTACTTTCTAAAAAAGTCACTCTAGCTTATCATTTAAATAATCTAAAGAGGTTAATGAAGCATTTAATTCTTCCCAATGTTGCGCAAAAATCAACCATACATGTAGTGGGTGGTTATGGCTTTTTTCTAAAAAATGAACTCGAGGAAATTCTCATCAAAAACAATTTCAAAATTGGGAACACCATTGCTCGACCAATGGATGAGTTAATAAAACTAATTTAGTAAAATGGAAAGAAGAGGCTTAATAAATTCTATAATATTCGTTTTGTTTGGCATATTCAACATTCATTCACAACTCAATATTATTCCTTCTCCAACGAATGTTTCGGTTGGCAAAAATAATTTTTCTATACCTAATGAATTGGTGGTGAATGACTTGCTTTTACCTGAATATTCAAAGGAATTATTGATACAATTTTGGACGAAAGAATTCGGCAAGAATCTTGTTTTTGCTTCAAATGAAGGTGATTTGATTTTTTCAAAATTGTCAAATGTGCCAAGAGATTTTTATTCCATAAATATTGATACTAAAATAAGGATTAATTATTCATCGGATGCCAGCTGTTTTTATGCTTTACAGACTCTTTTTCAGGTGATTAATAAAAAGGAATCTATAATTCCATTTTTGCAAATTTCGGATGAACCAAATTTTGAATGGCGCGGAATGCACTTGGATGTCAGTCGTCACTTTTATTCAGTTCAAACGATTAAGAAATATCTTGATTTAATGTCGGTCTATAAGCTGAATACCTTTCATTGGCATTTAACGGATGATCAAGGTTGGCGCATTGAAATTCGTAAATATCCATTACTCACTTCCGTTGGCGCACGGAGAGATTCAACCTTGATTGGCCATGCATCCGAGATTCCTAAAAAGTTTGATTATAAGGTTGTTAAGGAGTATTATACGCAAAAAGACATTCGAGAACTTGTCGAATATGCCGCAAAAAAATATATTACTGTGGTACCTGAAATTGAAATGCCTGGTCACGCCAGCGCTGCAATAGCCGCATATCCTGAATTGGGATGTAAAGGATTTACCAGTAAAGTAGAATCGGAATGGGGTGTTTTTGACAACATCTTTTGCTCCAAAACAAATACTATGAATTTCATAAAGGATGTGCTTGCTGAAGTGTGTGACTTGTTTCCTGGAAAATACATACATATTGGGGGAGATGAGGTACTTGTAAATCATTGGGAACGTTGTGCAGACTGCAAAATAACAATGGAGAAAAATGGTTTAAAAGAAACAAAGGAGCTACAGGGTTATTTTTTGTCAGAAATGGACAACTTCTTAACTCAACGAGGTAAAAATATAATTGGGTGGGATGAGATTCTGGAAGGAGGTTTGAGTCCTAATGCTGCTGTCATGTCATGGCGCGGAGAAGCCGGTGGTGTTGCGGCTGCTCAGTTAGAACATTCAGTGGTAATGTCGCCCACTTCTCATTGTTATTTTGATCATTATCAATCGAATAGAAGTGGAGAGCCTTTGGCAATTGGTGGTTATTTACCTTTGAGTAAAGTGTTTGACTTTCAACCAATTCCAAGCAGTTTGATCCACTATCAAAGAACTTATGTCAAAGGTGGTCAAGCCAATTTATGGACTGAATATATCAAAACAGAGGAACACTTGGATTATATGATTTTTCCTCGACTTTTAGCCATGAGTGAAGTTTTGTGGAGTAAAAACAAATCGACTTTTAACGAGTTTTCGGATAAACTATTGAACTCTCATTTAGGTTTTTTAACTGGTAGAAAGGTTAATTTCAGCAAGGCCTTTTTGAATTCAGCAATTGAAATTATTTCAGAAAACAATCAGTCAATTCTTCAAGTAGAACCGTTTAATAAAGAAAGTTTAGTGCAATGTTTTGACCTGAATAAAGAGTTTGTTTCAAGTCAAGTTAATGGAAAGATAAATTATGTTTTACCTAAAACAAAAACACCTCAAATTCATGAGTATACCGTTTTAACTCTACAAGATGGTTTGGTGATTGACTCAGCAAAAGTTGTTTTTATGTCTCATTCAACGAATGGTGATAGTTGGATCATTTCCAAAAAACCGTCGACCAGTTATGCAGGCAAAGGATCGACCACATTAACGGATGGGATTCTAGGGGCTAGACCTTGGAATGGAAAGGATTGGTTAGGTTTTCAAGAAGATACCGTTGCATTTCAGTTCAATTTTCTGAAGAATCAAAAGCGAAACCATTTATATATTAATTTTTTGCAAGCAGAATCTTCGTGGATTTACCTACCTGAAAGGGTGAATTTCGTTTTTACAAAGAAAAATGGAAAATCAAAATTGATAGA
>JAHKAT010000404.1 GCA_018825925.1 Bacteroidota bacterium
ATGGTTTTAGAAGATAAATTAAAATTTTTGAAAGAATAAAAAACATAAGTCGAGTTATACTATTTGATATTATTAATTTTAAGGAAATTGAAACGAAATTAACCAAAAAAGAATGAAAAGTTTAGAGAATCTATTAGGTATGTCTGTTGAAGAAATAAATCAAGTTGTACTGCGTGTAGGAACCAATCTTTTAATTTCCATTGCATTATTAGTCGCTGGATTTTGGCTCGCCAAGTTAGCCGCACGAAGCACCAAAAAAATGCTCATCAAAGGAGGTTTTGATATTGGTTTAGTCTCTTTTCTTTCGAGTTTAGTTGGTACTATTCTTAAAGTTTTAATTTTTGTGACTGCAATAAGTCAATTAGGAGTTCAAATGACTTCGTTTGTCGCTTTACTTGGGGCGGCTGGATTGGCTATAGGTATGGCGTTTTCTGGCACCCTATCTAATTTTGCTGGAGGAGTGATGATTTTGGTTTTTAAACCGTTCAAAGTTGGTGAAGTTATCAATGCACAAGGAGAACAAGGAGAGGTGAAAGAAATTCAAATTTTCAACACCTACCTTACCACCCCAGATAACAAAATCATCATTTTACCTAACGGACCTTTGGCCAATGGCAACATTATCAATTTCACTAGAGCCGACAATCGACGAGTAGATTTTACATTTGGAATTGCCTATGGCGATGATTTGAAAACCGCTAAAGAAGTACTGATGAATTTCATCCTTGAAGACGAACGCATATTGAAAGATCCTGAACCTTTTTTAGGCTTGGGGGTTTTGGGAGCTTCTAGCGCTGACATAACAGTGCGCGCATGGACGAAGGTTGAAGATTATTGGCCCGTATTCTTCGCCATGAATGAAAGGGTGTATAACGAGTTTGGTAAACACGGTTTGAATATTCCATTCCCTCAAATGGATGTGCATGTTCACCAAAACTAATTTATAGTTTTTTTTCCATCCAAAGGCTACAGGCGAAATGACCAGAGGAGCCAAGCGCTCCTTTTAGTTGATCGAGCCCAACTTTTTCGTATAATTTAACTGCAAAAGATAATTCGTGCAGAGTTTCAAGGTAAACATGGGTGAATCCAGCGTCTTTAGCTTGCTCAAAACATAGATAGAGTAATTGTTCACCATATCCTTTTCCTCTTGCTTCAGGAGCAATGTATAGTTTCACCACTTCAACATACCCCTGGGGCAAACCCTCAGTTTTGTATAGTCCACATCCACCTACTACTTTATTGTTATCATCTATCAAAATATTGTAAGGCAATTGAGCCTCGTTAAATAGCTCGAACAATGAATTAGTTGATTCGTCGGTATAAACAGTGCCAGCTCGAGCAACACCGAACTCTTCTAGGCTTCGTTTGATAACAGATGCAATCGCTGCGTTATCATTCTTTTGTATTAGGCGTATTTTCATAAAACAAAAAAAGCTCCATCTATTAAAGATGGAGCTAATTAAATATCGTTAAAAATTAATTGCGTGCTTCAAATTCAACTCTACGGTTTTTAGCACGTGAAGCCTTTTCGTTACCTGTAGAAGCCGGAACACTTGGTCCGAATGCAGCTTTCTCTAAACGAGATGCATCAATACCATTTTTAATCAAATAATTGATTATGGTTTGAGCACGATCTTCAGATAAATTCACATTCAATTCAAATCCACCAGTATTATCAGTATGTCCTTTTACTAATAATTTGTAAGATGGGTTTTTCTCCATCATTTCCAGTATATTCTTCAATTTAGCAGTTTCTGATTTATTAATTTCAGCCTCTCCTAAATCAAAATAAATTACATCCAATGGAGGATTAAGAACTACTTTATTTCCAGCACCTTTATCCGGGCATCCTGCATTAGCCGCAGAGCCAGGAGTCGTAGGACACTTATCATCTTTATCAGCTACACCGTCGTTATCTCCATCTGGACAACCGTTTGTAGAAAATTTACCTTCAACTTCAGGGCAAAGATCGTACAAATCAGCAATTCCGTCCATATCAGTATCCATTCTAGATGGGTCTGTAACACCTTTTGAATCTACTTTATTTCCATCAGGAGTTTCCAATTCGTTGTCCAAATAGTTTGGAACACCGTCATTATCATCATCCTTCATGTTTTTTCTCATTTTTTCCAACTCTTGACGCAAAGCATCCATGTCAGTTTGATTTACCCCTTTACTTGGGCTCCAATCAGCATGCTCATCAAAACCACCTAGGTAGTATGTCAAACCAGCAGTATAAGTGAAGTACTCACCTTTGAATGGACGACTAGGAACTTGCAAAGTTGCGTTATCCCATGAGTGTTGTTTTCTTGCCACAGGAATGTAAGAAACATCAGCAACAAAAGACAATTTACGAGAGATTTTAATTTGCGGAGCTAAACCAAGAATAATAATTCCAACTCTATCGTTACCAAAAGGCAAAGTAAAAGAGGAGCTATCAAAGTTTCCAACACCTACACCACCATGGGCGAAGATTGTAAATTTCTCAGTGAACTCATAAAAATTCAACGCACTTCCCAAGTTAATGTTTCCTTGAAAATTAATCCTTCCAATCGTTGTTCTAAATTTCGGAGTATTATTAAAGTTTTTGAATCCATCCGTTGCAACACTTAAATCCAAACCAAAGTAAGAATTAAACATATAACGAACACCAATTTCAGCTGTAGGTATACTGAAGTTCGAAGCGCGATATCCAGGTGTAAAATCTCTCAGGGCAGTATTTCCACCAACATTTGCGTCGATTGACCACCTGTTAAAAGATGGTTTTACAATTTGTCCAATAGCCGTGGAAGCAATTAGGAGCAAACCAATAAGTGTAAATTTTTTCATAAATTTTAATTTTTAACACCACAAATATAAGAACACAGGCGATACGAAGTTAATTTTATTTAACAGTTTATCACTTTTAAATGTTGATAACCAACAATTTTAAAGTTGTACATACTGATGTAAAAAACTATACGTCAATTGATTAGCTCTTTAAAACAAAGATTAAAATACTAATCATCGCTTAATATCTAAACTGCTAAATTTAAAATTCAATAATAAATTTCAGTGAATTTTGACTTGATATTAATGCGTTTTGTACAATTTTGGTGATCAAAAAACATGAATTTCACGACTCCTTAATGAAAAAAATAATTCATCTTGTAAAGCTATCGTTTCAAAATCAAGAAATTGACTTTACCAATATTTCTATAAAATCAGCCATTTTTATTTTGGCCATGCCCATGATCATTGAGATGATGATGGAATCAATTTTCGCCGTAGTCGATGCATTTTATGTGGGTAGATTGGGTGATTTAGCATTGGCTACCGTTGGTTTAACAGAATCTGTATTAATGATCGTTTATTCTATTGGAATGGGAATCTCCATGGCTGGAACTGCTATTATAGCTAGAAGATTTGGAGAGAAAAAATACAAAGAGGCGGGTACTTCTGCGTTTCAATTAATCACTACAGGGTTTGTTCTTTCTTTATTAATCAGTCTAATCTCCCTATTCTTTGCTAAAGATATCTTAGGCCTAATGGGCGCCACCAAAGAAATAATTGAATTTGGTAGCGGATATACTCAAATTACTTTTGGTAGCAATGTGGTTATTGTATTGCTATTTCTGATTAATGGTATTTTTCGCGGTGCTGGCTCGGCTCAAATCGCTATGAAAACTTTGATTTTAGCCAACGGGCTAAACCTGATTCTAGATCCACTTTTTATTTTTGGATGGGGCTCGTGGGAAGGATTTGGCATTGAAGGTGCTGCAATAGCCACTGTAACAGGTCGATCTGTTGGAATCATCTATCAGGTATATCACCTCATCAATGGAAAGAAACTGCTTAAAATTGCTAGAGAAAATATCACCCTAAAACTCTCCGAGGTGCGTCATATTCTAAAAATTGCAGCAGGCGGAATGGGTCAGTTTTTAATTGATTCGGCAAGTTGGATTGCCTTGAGTCGAATCGTTGCTGAATCAGGTGAATCAGCCATTGCAGGGTACACCATCGCATTTAGGGTAATTATTTTTACTATTTTACCGTCGTGGGGCTTGTCGGGTGCAGCAGCCACCTTGGTTGGACAAAATTTAGGAGCCAACAATCCACTTCGAGCTGAGAAAAGTGTATGGATTACTGCAAAATACAACATGCTTTTTCTCGGTGGAGTTATGGTTCTTTTTTACTTTTTTGGAACGAATATCTCTTCCTTATTTACAAGTAATTCAGAGACCATTTCTATTGCAAATTCAGCTCTCACCATCATCACTTTCGGGTATGTGTTTTTTGGTTTAGGAATGGTTATCGTTCAAGCATTCAATGGAGCAGGCGACACAAAAACCCCAATGTTCATAAACATACTGGTGCTTTGGTTCATGGAGCTGCCTTTCGCTTATTATTTAGCCATTCCATGCGATATGGGGCCAAAAGGAGTTTTTATTTCCATTGCTGTTTGTCATTCTATCCACGCTATAGTGTCTCTTTTTATATTTAAACGAGGAAAGTGGAAAACCATTAAAG
>JAHKAT010000405.1 GCA_018825925.1 Bacteroidota bacterium
CTTTGGGTTCAAATGCAACATCTGTAGGAACACTGAATGTTTTTGGAGAAGCAAATTTTGGACTTCAGAGTGTGGCAACTGGTGCCTATTCAACTATAGTTGGTACAAATAGTCCAAATACAAAAATTAATTTCTACGGAAATGTGAATTTTGGCCAAGCTAGTAATATTGACAATTTATCATACGTTGGAAGCTTTAATTTTCTTGGATCATCACAAAAAGTAGCTCATTTTAATTTAGCTAATGCACCTACTAACACGACAAACTACTCCAATTTTGTAGTAGGAGATGGAATCACGCCTACTTATCTGACAGTTGAGGGTACGACATCAGGAGCAATAAATAACAATACTGTTGTAGGTTCTTCGATCAAGGTTAAAAATGGCTCAACTTTGGATTTAAAAAATAAAACGTTAAATACAATACCAACAAGTACGAGCACTTTTGTACTAAGTCCTGGTGCGGTATTTAGAGTATCCGGTTCAACAGGAGGTATAAATGGTAGTAACTTTCCAAATAATTTTAGTGCTTATATATTGGATCCAACAAGTACTGTTGAGTTTTATGGTGCAGGAGTACAAACAATACCTGGTATAAATTACGGGATCTTATTGTCTACAGCTAACGGAGCAAGAACTTTAGTGAATTCAGGTGTAATTGGAGTTTCGAACATGTTTACATCAGGAACGAATACCTATACAACCACAGGAAGTACTGTTTCTTTTAATGGGGCTGGAGCCCAAAATCTAACCGGTAATCTGGGTAATGCAACAAATATTATAAACAATCTTACCATCAACAATACAGGCACGGCTTTAACAGATGGTTTGACCTTGTCTGCAAATATTCAAGTGGGTGGTGTATTGGCCATGACAGCGGGATATTTAAATTTGAATGGACAAGAAGTAAGAATCAATACTGGTGCTGTTGGTTCTATAACACGAACAAACGGTATTATCCGCTCAGAGTCTACAGACTTTACAGGCAAAGTAACTTGGAATATTGGCACAACAGCAGGGGCCCACGTTTTTCCATTTGGAAAAAATCTAACAAGCTATAATCCATACACTTATACATATTCAACCGGAGATGCAGGACTTTTGTCTGTAGCCACTTATGGAACAGATGCACTTAACGCACCGTTGCCAACAGGTGTTTCAAGCTTACCTCAACAGGGTGCTGCTGATAATGCAAATAAAGTGGTAGATCGTTTTTGGAAAATCACCTCTTCGATTGCTACGGCAACAACAGGAACAATGGTGTTTGGATTCCCAGTAGGCGAAAAACCAAACAATGCAACACAACTTCAGGCTCAGAGATATAATGGAGCTACATGGGATGCTCCAATAACTGGCCAAACAAATACGGCGACTTCTGTAACTGCGCCAGCCGTAACAAATTATGGAATTTTTGGGGTGTTTGATCAAGCTCCACTTCAAGTTGTGGCTGATTTTACGCCAATATCAAAAACTATTTGTACCGGAGAAACGATTAACTTTTTAGATCAATCTACTGGGACTATTACTTCTTGGAACTGGACTTTTGATGGAGGAACTCCAATGACATCAACGATTCAAAACCCATCAATTGTTTATAATTCTGCAGGAGTTTACACGGTCTCTTTAACCGTTTCAGATGGTTTAACAAACGATACTAAAACCTTAACGGGTATCATAACAGTGAATCAAACACCGACAGTGAGTGTAAATAATGCGACGATTTGTCCAGGTGAACCCGCTCTTCTAACAGCAACCGCTTCAGTTACTGGTGGAACTTTTTTATGGTCACCCGGAGGTAAAACAACCTCTTCAATAACAGTTTCTCCAACAGTAACTACAATCTATACAGTTACATACACGTTAAATGGCTGTAGTAATACTGGAGCTGGAACTGTTACGGTTACAACACCTGCAACAGCAACAATCTCAGGCGGTGGAACGGTTTGCGAAGGTCAGACGGCTACGGTTTCTATAGACTTTACAGGTACAGGACCTTGGGACGTCACCTATACAGATGGAACAACACCAGTAACTGTGACTGGAATCGCTACAACGCCATATATTTTTAATTCGAATGTTAATGCCACATATACATTAAGTGATGTAACAACAACATGTCCAGGAACCGTGTCAGGTTCGGCAACGGTAACAATTCTAGAGGCTGTGCAGGTTGTAAATTTGATCACCACGTGTGATGGAACCAACACAACTTATGTGGTTACTTTTGAGATTACTGGTGGAGACATGGCTAGTTATACAGTGACTGGAGGATCAGGGACATTGAGTGGGGCTGTATTTACATCAGATCCAATTGCTTCAGGAACTACCTATACCTTCACGGTTACGGATGTGAACAATTGTATCCCTAAAACCGTGACCAATACCGTTGTATGTAATTGTGCTGCTGAAGCAACAATGTCGGGAGGTGGAACTGTTTGCGAAGGAGATGAAACGACAATAAATATAGATTTGATTGGTACAGCACCTTGGAGCATTACTTATACGGACGGAACGACACCAGTGACGGTAAATAATATAGCAGCTTCGCCTTATACATTCATGACAGGAATTGCAGGAGATTATATCATAAGTTCGGTTTCAGATGCAAATTGTGTAGGTTCTACATTTGGCGGAGCAACTGTAACCACTACAGCTTTGCCAACAACTCCAATTATTATTCGAAATGGATTTGATTTGACTTCAGATGCGAGTACGGGAAATCAATGGTATAGGGATGCAGTGTTAATTTCTGGAGCGATTAATCAATTGTTTACGGCAACACAAAATGGAACTTATACTGTGGTGGTAACAGAAAACTCATGTTCATCCTCGCCGTCTAATGAAATAATTATTGGAAATGTGGGGGTTGAAGAAATTGCTTTAGGCAATTTGTTGAAAGTTTATCCAAATCCAACACAAGGAAGAGCGACAATTGAAATCGATGAAATGGACAATGTTGAATTGATCAGCATAAACATTTTGAATATGATGGGACAAAAAGTTGGAATTGCTGAAATTTCAAACAAAGTAAATATTGATTTGTCTGAATTTGAACCGGGAATTTATCACCTTTCTATAGAATTTAATAAA
>JAHKAT010000034.1 GCA_018825925.1 Bacteroidota bacterium
CCGCCTTCTGGTCACGGCGCCCGGCCTGTCGGCCCAGGCCGTGGCGCGCTCGATCGAGGGCTATCTTCAATTCCATGTAAATATCCAACATTGCGACATATCCTCTTTGCCTTAACCGTTTGAGTGTGATTACCTGCGGTGCTGCTTCGCGGTGTAGTAATCATGATTGGCGACTGAGCAACTGCCCACCCTCCTTTTACTCATTTTTGTCTGTTTTTTATCTGTATTAGTGAGTGCTGCGTAATTCTTGTTCTACTCCATGCATAGGCGTGGTCTTGGTCAATTCCCAGTCGAATGAGGTTTTTCCTTTTCCGTTCGGGTTTCTTCCAATCTGTCCATATACAATAGCGTAAGCGATTCCTTAACCAGCCATCGATGTCTCGGAGTTTACCTTGAATATTAGCTCCCCGAAAATAGTTTAGCCATCCTCGTTGAACCTCATTTATCTTGGCAACTCGTTCATCAAAACTCATTGGTTTGGTCTTACGGGTTATCGCTTTCACATTCATTTTCAACCGTTGCCATGCCTTTTCACTCACAACCAATTGATAACGCCCTTTTATTCCCTTCTGGTAGGTGGGAACGAAACCAAACCCAAGGAGTTGAAATTGCACAGGCTTTCTAATACCACTCTTTTCCTTATTTATTGTAAGTTTTAGTTTGGTTTTTAGATAGGATGAGATTTCTCTCATCACTGCCAACGCATCGCTCTTTCGTTTGGTGTAAATACTGAAATCATCGGCGTATCGAACAAAGCGGAGTTTTCGCCGTGTTAATTCCTTGTCTAACTCATTGAGTAGGATATTGGATAACAGTGGGCTAATTGGGCTTCCTTGTGGAACACCCCTTCTCCTCTTTTGTAGTTTGCCATTAATCTGTATCGGTACTCGTAGCCATCTCCGTATTAATCGAAGGGTTATAGGGCATTTCACCTTTTGATAGAGTAAATTCAATAGCAGGCAATGGTCTACTTCGTCGAAGAATGTTTTCAGGTCAATGTCTACGATAAACGAGAATCCCTCATGGATATGTTCCAGTGCCTTACCAACTGCTTGGTGGGCGTTTTTATTGGGTCGGAAACCGTAGCTATGGTCGCTAAATTCATTCTCATACTTAGGCATCATAGCTTGTGATACCGCTTGTTGGAGTAACCTATCGGTTACCGTTGGAATTCCTAGTAGTCGTGTTTTACCATTTCCTTTGGGAATCTCCACTCCAAGAATAGATTGAGGGTAGTAAGATCCTTCTTTGATTGATCGGGTAATTGACGATTTGTTTTCGCGGAAATAATCCGCAAATTCTGTCGTTTTCTTACCATCAATCCCTGCACTGCCTTTATTGACTACAACTTGTCGCAAGGCTCTTTGGAGGTTGTAAGGATGAATTACTTGTTCTATCATTCTTGGTTTACTTGTTGTTAACCTGTTTTCGTTTTGGGTGGCTATCCGTCAATCGACCGATTCCAATCCAAATTGAAAACCCATTTACGTTCAGTCCTTCATAGTTTGGTTTGTCTTCTCTTGTGAATAATCCTTACAGAAAACACTTAACAAGCTACTACTATGACCTCTGCTGACTTCTCCGTTCAACCAACCCGTGGCTACGGAGACCTCCCCTGGTAAGAGCATTTTCCTTCCTCCAATCACTGCAGTATCTACACATTAGAAAACAGCTCTCTAGCTGCATTGACGTTCGATTGTCAACTTCGGGCGTCGCAATGATGTGCTTACTTACCCTTTCTATCATGCCTCTTATACTGTTCCTGTTCGTCAGTACCGGATTTTGCAGTATCGCTTCCTTCACTGCTTGAATCACTCCGAGCCAGCTTGCGACTTGCTAAATCTTCAGGGCGTTACCCCTGCGATTAAGGGACTCACACCCTCAGGAAAATTTGCACACTAAATATTGTTACTGTCATCGCAAATTTGCATTTTTGAATTCTTCAGTGAGCTTCACTTAGTGTGCGCTCCTGCTCATGCAGGGCACACACAAACGCTAAACGGCCATGCCGGAGTATCAGGTTAAAATGAACGTAAAACTAAATTTATCTGTGAATGGTTTGCTTAAAAGTTTTTGGTAATTTTCCGGCACGGCACATAGCCAAACCGTTAAACAACATAGCGGTTCAAAGCAGGCTGACCACCTAAAATGACAGATTAAACAAAAAAATGGAGTATTCCGAAAATCCTTAAGAATAAGAGAAAATTAATAAACTTAAAAAAAATGAAAATCAAATCACTAATAGTAGTTGTAAGCTTGATATTAAGCAGTTGTGCAAGCACATTTCAATATAATAAAATTGCACAACCAAATTCTAATGACAAAGAAATGGCGACAATTTATGTCTTAAGACGATCTTCTTTTGGTTCAGCAATAAAATTTTGGATTTATCAAGACGAAAAGTTAATTGGTAAACTCGGCCCAAAAAGCTATTTGGCTTGGACTGTAAAACCAGATGGTAAAGATTTAACAATTATGAGTAAATCTGAAAATAAAGATATGCTTACAATAAATCCTCAAGCCGGAAAGACGTATTATATAAAGCAAAAAGTCAAAATGGGAATTGCAATAGCTAGAACGGGACTTGAATTTATTGAAGAAAATGAAGGCAAAGAAATTTTACGAAAATTAAAAGCCCCAAAATCTAAATACACAGAATAATATGAAAATGACAAAAAATAAGATTTGTGTTTACTTATTGCTGGTAAGAACCTGCTTTTCCTTTAATTCTTGCTCAAAAGAAGAAAGTGGAGTTAAATGTACGACATACTTAAATGGAAGTATTTATAGTGAGTAAACAGTCTCGAACTGTAGTCTTTGTTCAGCACCTCAAGGTTTTACAACAACTTGTAATTAAAAAAATACACTAATGGAATTAACAGAAAAAGTAATAAAATTAAATCACTTTTATCAACTGAACAACTAACTCAAGACATTGTCGAAATTGAAATTAATTCGTCAAATCAAAACATCATTGATTATCTTGAAAGTATCGGTGAGAAGAAGTGAAATTTGAAATAAAATCGAATAATAAACCTGGATATATTCAAGAGAAAGGTGGTATAACGTACTTATGGTACAAGAAATCTGATGGAAATTGGATAATTAAACTATGGGAAATAAATAGACTACTAAATTAAAGCAGCCCATAACCGAAGTTTGGCAAAATGGCGGGTTTCGTGCGAAATTGAACATTCGGTTTTCAAATTAACATTAGTGCTAAATTGAAAGTAAGTGCTTCAAAATCTGCCACATCGCCATGCACCAAAACGTTACCACCTATACTAAAAGACAGACAATGCAAAGAAAAACATTTTTCATATTAACAATTTTACTTTCGACTTTCAATCTGTTCGGACAGACGGATTCTTGTTGGACTGTTCTTTTAGTAAAAAATGGAAGGACACCTGACTACACAAAATCTATCAAAGGCAAATTCAATCCTGACGGGTTTTATTTATACAGAAACTGCATTTATGAAATTGATTTAAAAGACAAACGAAAACTGAGTGGAAGATTAATAGAGATTACAAAAGACACATTGAGTTTCACAAACTTTTTCAATCAAAATGTTGCCATAAAAGCACAAAGCACTTTGGACACCATAAAAATCCATTACAGACAGTTGGATAGGTTGAACTTAATTGCAGACAGAGCATACGGCTGGTATGAGAAACATTCATTTGACAACTTTGATTTTATCTTCAAAAAAGATACTTCTAATTGCAAACTTGAAAGCGACTGGCATGAAATATTTTCTAATGATAACCAAAAATATGAATTGGTTCCGCATTTAACAGTGCAGGGAATAAATTCATTATTTGAAGAAAGTGGTAAAACATACTATTTCTATGGTGCAGGAATGACAAAACCTGACCGTTCTAAAATGGATGACACCTACGACAAGAAAAATTTCATTTGGTTTACGCCTTGTAAAGTCGAAGAAATAAATGGACTTGCAATCGGGATTTACACTAAGAATATAAAAAATAAAGAATTCAATGAACGAGACTCTTTGATTATTCGGGGACTCGCACTTGAACTAAATCCATTTGCCATTTTTGGTTTAATGAATCCAAGACTTAATGGACCGTATCCTGACAGTGTAAATATATATTTTGAAAAAATAAAAAACGACTGGCAAGTCAAAGTGAATGGAGTTAATATAAGTCTTGTAAACACAATCAATGAAATGGAAATTCGGGGTTTAAATATAACGCCCATCTTGACTGTGATAGACGAAATTCACGGAGTATCAATTTCCGGTATAAATAATTTTTGCTATATTCTCAATGGTGTAAGTATTGCAGGACTTAGAAATAGAGCAATGATTGCAAAAGGACTTCAAATTGGACTTTTCAATAAATCTACAGATATGCGTGGAATTCAAATTGGACTCTGGAACACGAACGGTAAAAGGTCGTTACCAATAATAAACTGGCAATTTAAACCAAAGACAAAGAAATGAGAAGCACTGGTGGTTAACCGCCACTAAGCAAACAGGCGGAAACGTATATAATGCTCACCGCCCGATCGCCAAGCACCAAAACGTTATGCGTCAGCTTATAAGAAGACACGACCAACAACAATAAAACGACAGACAATGAAACAACTTTTGACAATCATTTTTGCGACACTGACCTTGACTTCCTTCGGACAAGACAAATACAATTATGTTCACTTCAACAAACTGACCGAAGTTGTGGGGACAGATTATGTAATTGCTTCAATTGAGAATTGGGGTAAAATGTTTGATACTAAAAGCCGCTACCTTTTGTTTATCGACACAAAAACAGGACAGACAAAACAGATTGACTTTCCTAATGACGGCTATATGGAAAAAATTGAACAAGTTAAAATTGACAGTTTAGGCATTAACAAAATCATTGTTTCGGCACAGACAGTTGACCTTGACGGCAAAAGCGGTATAGACTGGGCAGACCCGAAACAAATCATAATACTTTCCGCTGAAGGACAAGAAAAAACTCAATTGACAGACAACAAGTTTTTCTCACGGACTTGGACTGTTAACAAACAAACTGGGACAATTGTAATTACTGGGCATTACGACACAAACAACAATAACAAATACGACAAGACAGACAAAAATGAAATTCATATTTACGACCTGCGGACACTAAAACTAATTAGCAAAATATGACAGAAAGCCGAAAGCATAACAGCACATTTGCAATAGGCGGGGTTTCGTAATCCGCAGACACATATGTGGTTAATCAAAGTTTGGTTAAACGCATCAACTTTTGTGGTGAAAATCCCGCCCATCGCACATCTGCCAAACGTCGCTATGAACGTGCAAATTGGAGTAAGTCAATAAAATCTCCTTTA
>JAHKAT010000406.1 GCA_018825925.1 Bacteroidota bacterium
AAAAAGTATTTCTAGATGCTGAAAAGGCTCTTATAAAGGCAATGCAACCTGAGTACAACAAAGAAATGTTTAACAACTACCCAAAGAGCAAAGACGGATTATATAAGGATAACTATGACTCCATAGCTTATACAGTTATGGATCCTATTAAACTAATTTATTCTAAAGATGAAATACGTGGAGGCCTCAGCCCTTGGGGTGGTGATTCGATTGGTGTATTTGATAATAAGGATTTTAAACTAACAAAACATGAATAAAACCCAACTTGAGAGATTGTTTGAAATTTTTGAGGAGGCAATTATGGATGATACCTATACCCGTGAAAAAGGTCCTTTTTCCTTTAGGGTTTTTACGAGCCAAGACTCAACAAAAGTCGTCATTAAATGTCAACACTCTGATGACACAATCATGTTCTATGTTATTGATTACCAATCTCAAGAGTTTCTTCCCGATTGCTACGGAACAAATGGAGACGATGATAAATTTTCTCTAAACTGTGAAATGCAAACATATCCTCCAAAAATATTCTACACTTTAGATGTAACACTAAGTGGTGAATTTAACGATCGATATCAAACAAATAATTAGTGGACAAAAGGAATTAAAAACTACACACAACAAAACCTAAACTGCATTAAAACGCAGTTTAGCCAAAACGTTATCTGCTTTCTCCGAAAAATCAGTAAAGGTTTCCCCATCAAAACGGTAGACCCCATCTCCTGTAGTGCCGAACCAAAGGTTGCCCGTTTTATCCATTAAACTGCAATGAATATTATGAGACCTGTTTACGGCATCATCCATATTGTTTGTTGCTACAAGTTTTGAGGTTTGCCCTTACGATGCCATAGTTAAAAATAACAGCAAAACAAGAGGGTAAATTAGCTTCATATTTTAAAGGGAAGCAAATGCTATTAAAACAGTAATCGAGCAAACACCGACAGAAAAACTTTGTACCCGTTAATGGTAGTAACATAGCCTACAAATCATGCGGGAATTTTTTCTTCGAGAAATCATTTTTGGGTTAAAATTCTATTCTTGACTTCGCGAACAAAACCTTGCTGGGCAATTCGCACGCATCGTAGTATCGACCGTTTGTGAGAAGGCTACAACAACTGGTTGTGAAATTTGTAAAATTTTTAACCTACCAATATTAACCATGAGTTGTAGGCAAAGTATTATACAGATAAACAAACCCAAAACTGCATTAAACCCCATTTTGACGGGTAGTTACTTTATATTTAAAACACTTACAACTGCTGAAATAATGAACTCAACACCAATTGCAATTACTATAAAACCAATAATTCTTGACAATGCATTAATACCAGAGGCTCCGAGTGCTTTAACAATATAAAATGAGCTTTTCAATATTAGGTATATGGTTATTGAAGATAAAACAATTGCTCCAAGAATAATTAATACTTTATTTAATTCGTCCAACTCTTTATTAAAAGTTATTAATAAAGACATTGTTCCAGGTCCAGCAATCATGGGCATTGCCAAAGGCGTTAATGAAATTTGAGAGCGAGTTTCAACATCTTCTTTTACGCTTGTTTTTTTCATTCCTTTGTGCTTGCTAAACTCTCCAGTCAATAAAGCAAAACCGGATGAAGCAATAATTAGTCCGCCTGCAATTTTTAATGAATTTAATGTAATGCCGAAGAACAATAAGATGTACTTTCCAATAAAGAATGAGATAACCAGTATTATTAAAACATTTAGAGATGTCCAGAAGGCTATTTTATTTCGCTCTACCTTACTGTTTTCTTCGGTTAAACTCACAAATACAGGAACTGTTCCAAAAGGGTTCATAACTGAGAACAATGCTGCAAAAACTAAGATAAATAGTTCCATGTTTTTTATTGCAAAGTTTATTGTTTTTGATTTTTTTTAAATGAATTCTATGTGAAGTTTATTTTAAAAAATGGAGTCAAAACTTAATCTCAAATTTAACATTCAAAAAAAAACGTCGACCCAAAGGGCCGACGTTTTAATAGTGATAATACCTTGTAAATTTATTTCTTGATTGCTTCAACAACAGCTTTGAACGCTGCAGGATTGTTCATCGCTAAATCAGCTAAAACTTTTCTGTTAAGTTCAATGCCGCTTTTGTTAATAGCACCCATGAATTGAGAATAGCTCATTCCGTACTGACGTGCACCAGCGTTAATACGCATGATCCACAAACTACGGAAGTTTCTTTTCTTTTGCTTACGACCTTCGTATGCATAATTTAAACCTTTTTCAATTGCATTTTTTGCAACTGTCCAAACATTTTTTCTTCTTCCAAAGTAACCTTTGGCGAGTTTCATGAACTCTTTTCTCTTAGCTCTTGAAGCTACATGATTTACCGATCTTGGCATAATTTTTAGTTTTTTAATAAAAAGTGCAACACTATTTCAGTTGGCTTATTTACTTGTTATTGGGTTAAACACTGTGAACCAGCATGAATTTATTTCATGCACAATTGCAATTTGATGTTCGCTTCGTCTGATTTGTGAACCAAACCTGCGTGAGTCAAATTACGTTTTTGTTTTTTTGTTTTCTTAGTAAGGATGTGACTTTTGAAAGCATGCTTTCTCTTGATCTTCCCACTACCAGTAATCGTGAATCTCTTCTTCGCACTGGATTTAGACTTCATTTTTGGCATTTTCTCTTTACTTTATTTTTGGTATTAACACTCTTTTTTATAATTCCGAGTCATGAATGCTGAAATCCGAATGATTGAATTCTAACTTCTGAATTCTTACTTCTAACTTCTTACTTCTTACTTTTGAATTCTAACTTCTAACTTCTGAATTCTTACTTCTTACCTCTGAATTCTTACTTCTAACTTCTTAACTTACTTCTTCTTCGGGTTCACCATGATAATCATACGCTTACCTTCTAATTTGGGCATTTGCTCAATAGTTCCTAAGTCGGCCAATTCTTGTGCGAATTTCAATAGCAATAACTCACCACGGTCCTTAAACACAATTGTTCTACCTCTAAAAAACACGTACGCTTTCAACTTACTTCCATCTTCTAAAAACTTACGAGCATGAGCCAATTTGAAATTAAAATCATGATCATCCGTATTTGGACCGAATCTGATTTCTTTCAAAACTACCTTGCTTTGTTTCGCTTTTAGCTCTTTTTGTTTTCTCTTTTGGTTGTACAAGAATTTCTTGTAATCCATGATCTTACAAACAGGAGGGGATGCATTTGGAGATATCTCTACCAAGTCAAGCTCTTGCTCTTCCGCCATGGCCATAGCATCAGAAGTTTTAACTACCTGAGGCTCTTGACCTTCTATTACCAAACGAATTTCAGGAACTAAAATTCGACTGTTTATTCTGTGTATTTCTTCTTCTTGTCTTTTAACAAAAGGTTTTCTCGACGGTTTTCTCATTCACTAATTAAGCGTTCATTGTCAATTCTGTTTCTATCGCTTGCTGTACCAACTCTGCAAAAGCTTTTATTGGCATAGCTCCTTGATCCCCAACCATTCTTTGTCGTACTGAAATCTGCTCATTTTCGGCTTCTTTCTCCCCAACAATCAACATAAATGGGATTTTATTCAATTCTGACTCCCTGATTTTCTTACCAATCTTTTCATTTCGGTCGTCAACGAAGCCGCGAATATCGTAATTTTTCAGCAATTCTAAAACTTTTTCTGCATACTCGTTGTAATTCTCACTGATTGGCAAGATAGCTACTTGCTCTGTTGTCAACCACAAAGGGAAGTCGCCAGCGCAATGCTCTAACAGTACAGCTACAAATCTCTCCATCGAACCAAAGGGTGCTCGATGAA
This sequence comes from Bacteroidota bacterium, assembly GCA_018825925.1. Classification (GTDB taxonomy): domain Bacteria; phylum Bacteroidota; class Bacteroidia; order Flavobacteriales_D; family Crocinitomicaceae; genus UBA2040. Next base: position 3,794 of record JAHKAT010000406.1, read on the forward strand.
TCATTACTGGTCTATGCTTTTGATTATCAGCTCCTACGTACTCTAATTCAAAACGTTCAGGTAAGTTGTAATCTACCTGAATGGTGCCTAGTTGCCATTGTCTACCCAATGCATCTTGCACCATAAAATCTAGTTTCGGACCGTAAAATGCTGCTTCGCCATATTCTACAATTGTATTCAAACCTTTTTCTGCTGCGGCTTCAATTATTGCACTTTCTGCCTTTTCCCAGTTTTCATCGGAACCGATGTATTTTTCTGGTTTTGACGTGTCGCGCAATGATACTTGAGCCTTAAAGTTATCGAACTTCAATGTTTTGAAAATGTACAAAACCAAGTCGATTACTTTTTTGAATTCATTTTTAACTTGATCTGGTGTACAGAAAATATGTGCATCATCTTGCGTAAAGCCACGAACTCTAGTTAAACCGTGTAATTCACCACTTTGCTCATAACGATAAACGGTTCCGAATTCAGCAAAACGGGTTGGTAATTCTTTGTATGAACGAGGTTTCGACTTAAATATCTCACAGTGATGTGGACAGTTCATCGGTTTCAATAAAAATTCCTCATTTGCATCTGGAGTTAGAATAGGCTGAAAACTATCTGCGCCATATTTTTCATAATGACCTGATGTTACATACAATTCCTTCGAACCAATATGCGGAGTTATAACTTGCTCATACCCTGCTTTCTTCTGTGCTATTTTTAAGAAGTTTTCCAATCGTTCTCGCAAAGCAGCACCTTTTGGAAGCCAAAGGGGTAAACCTTGTCCCACTTTTTGAGAAAAGGTGAAAAGTTCCATTTCTTTCCCCAATTTTCTGTGGTCTCTCCGTTTCGCTTCTTCTAATTTCTCTAAATGTTCAACTAATTCTCCTTGTTTCGGAAATGTAATACCGTAAATGCGAGTTAATTGTTTATTCTTTTCAT
>JAHKAT010000407.1 GCA_018825925.1 Bacteroidota bacterium
TATAGAAACCTAATGCTGAAAGGCTTTGTACTCAATTTTGCCAACCCAATGGTGATTTTTTATTGGTTTACCGTGATGACTTTAGCCGAAAAAAACACTTCTGACAACTCTACTCCTGTCCTTTTTTTCATTAGTATTCTTTTGGGAACATTCATTGTTTTTGATGTTTTAAAAATGGTAGGAGCAAAAAAATTACGGCCATTAATGACGCCTCGAATTCTTAAATCATTGAACCAATTGATAGGCATCGTATTTGTTGGTTTTGGTTTATTCTTGTTAATAAAAGGAATTATTGCTTTATAAAATAACGGTGTAACCAAACTCCAAAAATCACTTATAAAAAGACGAACAATTATATGCGAATTCTCATCACCATACTATTTCTCTTTTCTGCTTTTACAGGAAATTCTCAACCAATTTTGAAAGAAAACCTAACCAAAAAAGTTAGCTTTTACTACGATAAAAACAAGATAAAACTCCAAAGTCAGGGTTGTTATTACAAAGATGAGTTAGGAGAAACCACTGAGAAACACGGTAAATGGAAATACTACGACGAGTTGGGTGTTTTAGAGGAAGAGAGAGATTACTACCGCGATTTATTGAATGGGAAAGTAGTGGCTTATTACCCAAGTAAAATCATCAAACAAGAGGGGCATTTCAAAAACAACCGTCAGGACTCCGTTTTTACTGAATGGCACGAAAATGGAAACTTAAAGCTGAAGGGAACCTACAACATGGAAAAACCAATCGGCCGATGGGAGTATTATTATTTTGACGGTCGTGTAAAATCAATTGAAGAAATCGTTGATGGAACCGTTTTGGTGGAAGAGTTTTATTTGCCAGACTCTCTGCATACGCAATTAATTATTGATGGAACTGGTGAGTTATTGGTTTATTACAACACGGGATCACTAAAAGAATATTATCAATACAAAGACGGACTAAAGGATGGAACCTTCGAAGAATACTCTATTTACAATTACCCACTATTGACCGGGTCCTTTAAAAAAGGAAAAAAAGAGGGCAAATGGAATTATTACTTTTTTACAGGCGACCTTCATAAAACCATCGACTATTCTAATGAAAAGATGAATGGAGAATATGTGGTTTATTATGACAATGGTGTTAAGAAAATTGAAGGAGCTTACCAAAATGATTTGAAGGCAGGTAAATGGACATGGAAGACGAACAAAGGAACCGTGGACATGGAAGGCTTTTTTAGTGACGACCTACAAGATGGTAAATGGTTGTACAATTACCCTACTGGCGAACTGTCTTACACTGCTCAATACAAAAAAGGAAAAAAAGACGGCAATTGGAATTATTTCTATAAAAATGGAAAACTGTCTAAGGAAGGTTCGTTTGAAAATGACGAGAAAGAGGGTGAATGGAAAACATGGTACGAAGACGGTGTTTTGTTGATGAAAGGAAGTTATTCCAAAGGGAAAGAAAACGGGGAATGGGTGAATTTTTGGGAAAATGGAAAGTTAAAAAACCGATCAACATTTAAAGAAGGAACCTTGAACGGGCTTTGGGAAAGCTATCACCAAAACGGGAAGTTAAGTCTTCAAGGAACCTATAAAGACGACCATAAAGCCAAACAGTGGATTACGTTTTACGACAATGGCCTGCCCGCGGAATTGGCAACTTACAAGGTTTTCAATGTAAAATCGAAAATAAATTACAGTATTCTTAAAGATTTTGATCGCGTTGAAAGTCAATTACATGGTAAGTTTATACGCTACTCGCAAAAGGATTTTCAAAAATCTGAGGAAGGGAAATACAAGCACAACCAAAAAACGGGAGAGTGGATTGCCTATCAAACTGGAGGAACACGCCCTGCAGTGATTTCTAATTACAAAAAAGGAGAACTCAGCGGCTGGATGAAACAATACGATAAAAGCGGCGTATTGGTCTCTGAGGTTGAATACAAAGATGGCTTAAAAGACGGCCGTTTTTTAGTGTATGACCGCAACGGAAAAGTGGTGTCTGAAAAATTATTCAAAGAAGGCGTGCAAGTAGTTGAAGGAGGAAAAAGCTTTGCGCCTGGAAGGTAGATTGGCCTATTACTTCTCAAATTCAAAAGTCTTGGTTTTAAAATATTGACCCTGGCTGTCATTGCATTATCAAAATATTCGATGAAAGCCACTCTACGATAATTCGTGTGATAAAATCCCTAGTTTTCTGAAATAGATTTATTAATACCATACCTATAAAATCTAAAACATTGGTTACGAGCTAATTAATAGCGTGTTTTTTTAATGAAATGAGTAGGTGACTTAGACCTCTAGATCAATAAGTGGAAAAAATATTTTCGTTTCTTTAAATTTATCGTAATATTGCAATATAGTAATATTACAATGGGATTAACAAAAACAGACATCTTTACCTCGGAACAAAACAAATTGGCTTCCTTGTTAAAAGCAATAGCACACCCTGCTAGAATTGCCATAGTAGAGCATATTATGAAAGTAAATTCCTGTATATGTGGGGATTTGGTGAATGAAATTCAGCTTGCTCAACCAACCATTTCACAGCATTTAAAAGAACTCCGAAATGCTGAAATAATACAAGGAAACATAGAAGGTGCATCGGTTTGTTATTGCATAAATCCAGTTGCAATTGCTGCTTTACAAGACTATTTTTCTAGTATCCAAAGTGGCTTAAAGACTCAAAAATCAAATTGTTGTTAACAGTAAAAAACATGAAAATCTCAGAATTTAAAACTCATTTAGCTAAGGTTGATTCCTTAGTTTTTCAATTACCCAATGGTGAATTTGTACCATCCCATTTCCATATTACTGAAGTTGGGATGATGACAAAAAACTTCATTGATTGTGGTGGAACTGTTCGCGAAGACAAAAAAATCAGCCTTCAATTATGGACCGCAGAGGATACCGATCATCGTTTAACTGTGGAAAAAACATTGCGCATTATTGCCATGAGCGAGAAAATTATTGGATTAGAAGATTTGGAAATAGAGGTGGAATTTCAGCAACAAACCATTGCTAAATTTGGAATTGAATATAGTAACTCAGCATTCAAATTAACATCTACACAAACCGCTTGTTTAGCAGAAGAAGCGTGTGGAATTCCAACAGAAAAAACAAAACGATCACTTTCAGAATTAAGTTCCAATGAACAAAGTAGCTGCGTACCAGGAGGAGGGTGTTGCTAAAAGGATATTTTCCTTTTACAAGAAGTACCGAAAACCAATTATCATCACAGTTTCCATTAGTGTTCTGCAGTTGATTTTTGGGTTCGACCCCAAGTTTTGTCTAATCAATATCATCTGGTTGTTTGTATGAGTACCCCAAAAAAAGTATTAGTCCTGTGCACAGGAAATAGTTGTCGAAGCCAAATAGCACACGGTTATTTAGAGCATTTTGCAAAAGAAAAAGCACTTGTCTTTAGTGCAGGTGTAGAAACGCACGGTGTGAACCCAAAAGCCATTGCCATTATGCAAGAAGTTGGGATAGATTTATCCAACAATACCTCCAACAATGTCGAGGAATACAAAGAAATAGATTTTGACTTTGTAATCACTGTTTGCGACAATGCTAAGGAGAGATGTCCCTACTTCCCATCTAACGCCACGAAGTTCCACTACAATTTCCCAGATCCAGCAAAAGCTGAAGGAACGGAGGAAGAGATTTTGGGGGAATTTAGAGCTGTACGAACCTTGATTGAGGAATATTGTAAAAACTTTGTGGAAGTGAATTTATAACTTCTTTTAGTTACTCAAAGTCTATCACTCCTTCACAAAACGTACCTCTCTCCAAAAACCACCTTCCGTTTCAACGCGAAGTAGGTACATGCCTTTGCTTAAATTTTCAATTGGCAGTGATTTAGTATGCTTAAATTCAACGATGGTTTTGCCTTGTAAGTCCAATATTTGCGCCAGTAAAACGGGGACACTTGTCTCTATTTGTAAATGATCTAGCGCAGGATTGGGGTATACTTTTAGAGCGATAGTTTGGTTTAAATCGGTCATACCCAGTTTTCCCGAAGTAAATATCATCCACTGATTGGAGCACAACCCGCTTAAATTACAAGCTCTATATTCCATACTGTCTTTGCCAAAATTGGCGACATCTGATTGACCGTAAAACAAGGTGTTAATGGTAACTTTTGACCCTATTGCCGTGGAAGAAAATGGTCCTTGGATTATGTCAAGGCTTAGCATTCCGCCCGTGGTGTTGGAGTCGTTATCCAAAGGGTGCAAGAAATTATTTTCAGTAGATAATTGGTATTCATCACGAACACAAACCGGAGGATTTGGATGCTCGGAAACAGTAATGTATAACTTGGCTGTTTGACAATAGTTGTAAGTTTTACAAATTTGATATTCCAAGCTGTCAAGGCCTATAAAGCCCGCTGTTGGCGTATACTTCACTTGTGATGTATTACTCACCACCGTTGTACCATTTTTTGTGTTTTCGGTAATTTTTAATGTAATATTTTCACCTTGATACTCGTCATTCAAGCCAACATCAACTGTTTTGGCAACAGATTTATAGGCCTGCAAGACATCGTTTTGCAACAAGGGCATTTTTCCAACGCCTTCAACAGTAATTATTATTTGGGCTGTATCCGAACAAAGGCCGCCCAAATCACACGCACAATACCACACTGTATCCTTACCACTAAAATTTTGAGGGGCTGTATATTTAAAATCGTAATTGGTTAAAAAAGCGATTTCCCCCATACCAGTTTTAATATGCTTTGAGTAAATATAGTCGCCATTCATATCCGTGTCATTGGCGCGCATGGTAAGCACAATACTGGCAGTATCCGTCGCAGCAAAAGCATCATCGTTGGCAACAGGGGCAATATTGCTAGCATTGAGCAGCGGATACCGCACAACACCATGAAATAAAACACTATCTTTTTTATCTCCCGCTTTGGCATAGAGGTAATCTTTGTCCACGCACAAAAACTCAAGCATTTTCTTTTCTCCTGAAAAAGCGTTGTAAAATTCTTCCGTAAAAGGGATGCGCTGAAAGGAAGACGGGCCAAGAAATTTGTGCATACCCAAAGCTGGCAGGGTGGGGCTCACCTCAGAGCGAGTCGGAAAAATCACTTCACCCTTGTGCCGTATAGGAGCACCCATTTTTATCAAGTTGGGGTCGCCCCACTGAACGGTCGATTGTCCTTTTTCAGAATAAACCACTCTTTTGGTAGGCGAAGGATTCGAATTATTTTGGGCAGAAATTAAAGCACCGTTTAAATAAGGCACGCCTGACACAGGGTCAGAAACGAAATAAAAAGGATAAGAATATTTAGTCGTCGGACTATGGAAATAATAGATGGTTTTATACGTATTTGGATATGTCCCCAAGGTGGCTGTACAAAAGAACCCTTCTGTAGTTGGAGTAATAAAAGAAATGTTAAAAGAATAATTGCGAAAAACAGTATCTACGCCTTGCGCCTTGTATCGAACTACATCCAATTGATCTCTATCAAAAGGAACCGTATTTACTGGAAAATAAAGCTCGGTATCGTTGTATAGAAAACTTGATTGATTTATAACACCTATTCCAATAAAATTATTTATTAAACGAGGCGGTTTTGTAATATCTGAAAAAAGGTAAAACTTGTTTTCCCAACATTTTATTCCGTCAATATACAACCAATTTAAACTAGACAAAACAATTAATAAGGCAGTGTCGTTTAAATTTTTGAAATATACAGTTGCATAATTTTCATCATTTGAATTGGTTAACTCAGCTCTTAATATTTGAGTAGGTTCCCAAATTTTCAGGTTGTCATTAAAAACAGTTATCACCTTTTTACCAGCGATTTCCATAGAGCCGAAAAGGTTTCCTTGATAAGATTCACAATACTCATGATAATACCAAATATTACTTCCATTTTCCACCACCTCCCAATTTTGCGCAAAAAATTGGGAGGAAAGCGAAATAAATACAATTATCGAGATGAGTAGTGATTTCATGGCTTTTTGATAAATCGTTTGATTTCGAGCTGTTCACCTTGATGTATAATCGCAATATAGTACATGCCGCATCCAAGCTTTTCCAGATCAAAATTATTAGAATAACTTAATTTGTGTTGCACCTCCAGTTGTCTGCCCAAAGCATTCAATAGCGAAATTTCGACGTTTACGGGGATATTTACAATATTCTTCACAGTTATTTTATCAGTGGCTGGATTCGACATTTTCAAAAAGTTAAACGCATAGATTTATGATTTAAACAAAACGGATAGCTTAGAAAGTAGATTTTTTTCTAAAAATGAATAGTCCTAAACTCATAGTCTTCAGTGTTAATAGTGAATAAAGTATTTTCTGCAGTTTAGTTGTATCCCAAATTTATAATTTTGAGTTTTTAACAAATACTCCTTTTAAAATATTTTTATCAATAAATACTTAATTGGCCGTAATCGACGATAATCGGACGCTTTGATTGATTAATGGTTACAAGTTGGTTTTCGAAATATTTCCTCTAGACGGAGCAAAACTCGAACTTTTTAAACCCACAGCCGTTTATAACGGATATTCGAGCATAATCATATCGTTATCAATTGATTGAATCTTAAAACATTGGAATCCTAAAGCAATTTTTGCAGGAAACAAATCTACCCAATTAATGCGGTAAGATTGGTTGTAAACAACTTCACAGCAATGGCTAAAAGGATGATTCCGAATACTTTTTTCAGAATGGCAATTCCACCTTCACCCAAAAATCTTTCCAAAGCTTTGGCTGACTTTAGCACTAAAAAGACCACGGAAATATTCAATAAAATAGCAATCACAATATTGATCATTTCGTATTCTGCCCGCAATGCAATTAGCGAAGTCATGGTTCCCGCACCTGCTATGATCGGAAAGGCTAAGGGAACAATACTTGCCGTTTTACCTGTTGCATTATCTCTAAAAAGCTGGACGCCTAAAATCATTTCTAGGGACATAGCGAAGAGGATAAAGGAGCCCGCTACTGCAAAACTTTCAATTTCAACACCAAACAAAGTCAAGATGTTTTCACCGATTATTAAAAATCCAATCATGATGCCAAAAGCCACCAAGCTAGTCCTTAAAGGATGAATCTCTCCACTTGTTTGCTTTAATTTGAGAATGATAGGTATAGACCCAATGATGTCTATTACGGCAAATAAAACCATGGATGCTTTGAAAATTTCGCCAAAAGAAAAAGGGTGGAAAAAGGAGATCACGATAATGGAGTTGTTAAATAATGATTTAATACAGCCGGTAAAAAGGCATGTTCTAATTTTTGCACTTTAGCGGCAATCGATTCTGGAGTATCTTGGGTGGAAATTGCAGTGTGAAATTGTGCAATTATACCACCTTCGTCAAAATGTTCGTTCACCCAATGTATACTTATACCCGTCTCACTTTCATTGGCACTTTTCACAGCTTCGTGAACTTTCATTCCATACATACCTTTTCCACCATATTTTGGCAACAAACTGGGATGTATGTTAATTATTCTTTTTGGAAAATGCTGAACAAAAGCCGAGGGTATTTTGCGAAGATAGCCGGCAAGTAAAATTGAATCGACACCAAGAGAATCGCAAGCCTGTATTAAAAAAGAAGCATCTTCAGCCTGTTCGTTAGACATCACAAAAGTTGTAACACCTAATGATGCTGCGGAAGTCAGAACCTGAGCCTCTTTTTTATTCGAAAAAACAGCAGCGACCTCAATTGTCTGGCTATTAGAGAAAAAATTGATTACATTTATGGCATTACTACCCGCGCCAGAGGCAAATATTGCTAAACGTACTTTATTCATGGTGTAAAGGTAGAAATGATTTTTATTCATAATACAATTCAGTGGCTAAGAAGACGAAAATCAGTGTATTTGAGAAGTTTATAAAAACAATTATAAAGGTTCGTTGATAATTTAAACGGTTTTATTTTGTTTTTTACTTTTATGTTTTTTTCTTTGCAGGCTGAATAATAATTAAATCGAGGACAATGTCAGACATCAAAACAAGAGTTGTATCCATTATTGTTGATAAATTGGGTGTAGAAGAAAGCGAAGTAAACACAGAAGCAAGCTTCACAAACGATCTAGGAGCAGACTCTCTAGACACAGTTGAATTGATCATGGAATTTGAAAAAGAATTCAACATCGCTATTCCAGATGATCAAGCTGAAAATATTCAAACAGTGGGTGCTGCTATCTCGTACATCGAAGAGCACGCAAACTAAGAATAAAATAATTGAACTTTTATGGAATTAAAACGAGTTGTTGTTACAGGACTAGGTGCGCTTACACCAATTGGAAATAACCTTTCAGAATACTGGGAGGCCTTAATCAATGGAAAAAGCGGAGCCGCACCCATTCAACAATTTGATGCTTCCAAGTTCAAAACATTATTTGCCTGTGAGATCAAGAACTTCAATGTTGAAGAACACATGGATCGCAAAGAGGCAAGAAAATTAGATCAATTTTCCCAGTACGCCATAGTCTCCGCTAAGGAGGCTATGGGCGATTCTGGATTAATGGAGTCCGACCCAAACTTAGACCGTATTGGTGTGATTTGGGGCTCGGGAATTGGTGGTTTAAAAACTTTCCAGGATGAAGCTCAAAACTTTTTTGCTGGAGATGGAACACCAAGATTTAACCCTTTCTTTATTCCAAAAATGATTTCGGATATCGCTGCTGGACATATTTCAATTATGTACGGTTTGCGCGGACCAAACTATGTAACGGTTTCTGCTTGTGCTTCCTCAACGAATGCGATTATTGATTCATTTAATCTTATTCGATTGGGCAAAGCTGATGCAATCGTTACAGGTGGTTCTGAAGCCGCAGTGAATGAAATGGGAATGGGTGGATTTAATGCCCTTAAGGCACTTTCGACTAGAAATGATAGTCCACAAACAGCTTCAAGACCTTTTGATCTTGATCGGGATGGCTTTGTTTTAGGAGAAGGAGCAGGTGCACTTATTCTGGAAGAATATGAGCACGCAATCAAAAGAGGCGCAAAAATTTATGCTGAGGTAATTGGTGGCGGAATGTCGGGTGATGCTTATCACATGACTGCTCCACACCCTGAAGGAATTGGTGCACGTAACGTTATGTTGACTGCAATTGATGATGCAGAAATTAAAGCAACAGATATCGATTATGTGAATGTTCATGGAACTTCAACGCCTCTTGGAGACGTAGCTGAGGTGAAGGCAATTCAACATGTATTTGGTGAACATGCGTATAAACTGAATATCTCTTCAACAAAATCCATGACCGGTCACCTACTGGGTGCAGCTGGTGCCATAGAAGCAATCGCTTGTATTATGGCGGTGAAAAACGATATTGTTCCACCAACAATCAATCACTTCACGGATGATCCTGCCCTTGACAATAAATTGAATTTCACATTCCATAAAGCTGAAAAGCGAGTTGTGAATGTTGCAATTTCTAACACCTTTGGATTTGGCGGTCACAATACGAGTGTGATTGTAAGGAAATTCAAAGGCTAATTGCGAATTCTTAAAAGATTTTTCAAGAAAACATTTACCGAGGAGGAACGATTGCTGTATCGCTTTCTCAAAGAAAAATTTGGTTATTCTGCAAAGGATATTACTATTTTCATACAAGCAATTACCCACAAATCTATTTCCTTTACCGAAGAAGATGGTTTGAGTAATGAACGTCTCGAATTTTTAGGTGATGCCGCTATAGATTCAATCATCGCGGAATATCTTTTTCTTAAATTTCCTGCTGAAGACGAGGGATATTTGACCAAAATTAAATCCAAACTCGTTAGTCGAAAAAATTTTTCAGAAATTGCTGAAAACATAGGTATTCGACAAGTCCTTCGCTATCAAAAAGGCCGAGCAATTAATATCAACACCATCGAAGGAAATGCCTTTGAAGCATTGATGGGAGCCATTCTTTTAGACGGCGGTTACGAAGTGTTGAAGAAGGTTTTAAGCAATCACATTTTAATCCGATTTGCTGATATCAACAAAGTGCTGGAAGAAGAAATCGACTTCAAATCGAAGTTGTTTATTTGGTGTCAGAAAAATAAATTGGAGGTTGAATTTAAAGTGTTAACGGAAGAAAATCACGGTGGATTCTGGAAATATACTCTTATCGCTGTAATCAACAATAAAACCTATGGCATGGGTAGTGGTTCTTCTAAAAAAATTGCCGAACAAGCAGCCTCCAGAGAAACGCTGGAATTAATGGGCGAACTTTAAGCTATTTTTTTGTAACTTTTCGTTGGAACTTATTACTATCCATCATGAATCAACA
>JAHKAT010000408.1 GCA_018825925.1 Bacteroidota bacterium
CAACTTGAATATTTCACGTAATTGTCGGCAATTCGTTTCACCTCTCCATCAAACAACTCTTTCGACAAGGTTTTTACTTTTTTCGCAGGAACACCGGCATAAACAGACCAAGATTCTACCCTCGTGTTTTCCAATAATACGGCACCTGCGGCAATAATACAATTAGATTCTATATGACAATTATCCATTACTATGGAACCCATACCGATCAAAACATTGTCTTCAATAGTACAACCATGTACCAAAGCATTGTGCCCTATCGAAACATTATTTCCAATTAACACCTTCGTTTTTTCGTACGTGCAATGCAACACCGCTCCGTCTTGAACATTTACTTTGTTACCCATTCGTATAGAATTCACATCTCCGCGAATTACTGAATTAAACCACACTGAACATTGGTCGCCCATGATTACATCTCCCACAACGGTAGCGTTTTCGGCCAACCAACAATCTGTACCAAACTCAGGTGTTTTATTTCTACAAGACTTAATCAATGCCATTTTTTTCTACTTTTTTCTTTATTCCTTTCCAATTTACTAAGAACACGCCCAATAATACCACGACCATAGAACAGATTTGTCCCATATTGATCGTTTCCTTAAATGAAAACCCTATGAATACAGCAACAATGGGTATAAAATAAGTGACAGAACTGGCGAAAAGCGCGTCTTTCAAACTAATTAATCGGTTGAACAAGATGACAGCGAATGCCGTTCCAACTACCCCTAAAATTGCAATAAACCCAAGAGCCGAGTATGCACTATTGTTGGATTTCAAAACATCTAAACTTCCCAAAGAATAAGCTAAAATAATAGCCGGCAACAGAACAAGCAACAAAGCTATTGAAGTGATTTCAAATGATTTAAGGTGTTGTAACTTGTGTTTAATCGTGTTTAAACTTAAACCGTACATCATTGTAGCAAGTACGATAGCTAAAATATGCGACCAACCGCCGTTTCCTTCCAATGAATTTCCAAAAAGCATCAAAGAAATCATACCTGCTGTTCCGATTACTAAACCAATAATTTGTTTTGAAATCAATTTGGTATTGAAGAAAATAACTCCGATAGTTATTGTAAAAATGGGTGTAAAACTGTTAAGCATCCCCGCATATCCCGATGACAGTTTGGTTTCAGCATAGGTAAACATGAAGGCAGGAATGAAGTTGCCCAAACCACCCACCACGAGCAAAAATCCAAAATCTTTGGTTTGCTTTATTTTTCTTAACCCTCTGTAGGCAAAAGGCAAGAGCACCAATCCAGCAAAAACCATGCGTAATGCTGCAACTTGTGTGTAAGAAAATATTTGCTCCCCATCGAGTGAGTACATTCCTTTTTTCATCAAAATAAATGATGACCCCCAGATACACGCTAGGAGTAGCAATAAAAGCCAAGCTTTGGTTGTTGATTTCACGTCGCAAAGTTAAACAAAGATATGGCGTATGCAGCCTAGTTTTTAAAGGAAAACAGAATTTTAAAAGAGGCCTGAATGAGTCTTAGAATTCAAAAAATTTTGCTGAAAAAGGCTTTAAAAAAGACACCCTTTATTAACGAAAGATTAAATTTATATGAAGAATGGATTAGAAAAATATACTTCTCGTTATTGGCACCAGAAATCCTTAACTTTGTAATGAATGGCAAAGAAAAAACCTAATAAAATCATGTTGACCTTGGAAGAGGACTTTGATTTTGAAATTTTTGGAATTTGCTCCCATCATCCCGATTATCGCTTGGCTTTCGAAATCAATCAAAAACTAAACCTGCGTTTATTCAAGTCTGATCATGATTTTATCCCTGATCTAAAAAAAGGAACTCCAGGGGCTTTTAGTTGTTTTGAGCATATTGACGAAGATTTTGGAGCTTTTTATTTAATTAAAAACAGTGCCATTGGAAAACACTTAATCCCGGAAAAATCTATGATTGATTATTTCTTATTTGTCAATCAGCTAAACGGTATTGAAATACAAAAAACAGTAAAAATATTAAACGATATTGGAATCGTTTTGGCAACTTATCATTTCGACAGCAGCCATCTCCCTTCTATTTCCAGTATCCATTTAGACTTTTAATTATGTACAATAAAAAAACAAAAATCGTTGCAACACTAGGTCCAGCTTGCGACAACAAAGAAACTCTTTCAAGAATGTTTGAAGAAGGAGTAAATGTTTGTCGCCTGAACTTTTCACACGGATCACACGAAGATCATTTGAAGAACATAAAATTGATTCGCAGCTTGAATCAAGAAACTGGTTCAAACATAGCGATTTTGGCAGATTTACAAGGACCAAAAATCAGGACTCACGAAATTGAAAACAATGCCGCAGAATTGGTTATTGGAGAAACCGTTGATATTTCCTCTGAAAAAATAATCGGAACAAAAGAATGTTTTTCAATCAACTATCCTTTGCCTCGCGATGCGAAATCTGGTGATAAAATATTACTGGATGATGGAAAAATTGTTTTGGAAGTTCTTAAAACGGATGGCAAAAGTCTTTTAACTGCAAAAGTTATAAATGGTGGAATATTGTCAAGTAAAAAGGGCGTTAATCTACCGAACACCAAAATTTCCATGCCTTCTCTCACCGAAAAAGATCAGATTGATTTGGAGTTTGCACTTGCGAATAACGTAGACTGGATAGCGCTTTCATTTGTTCGTTCTGCAAGAGATATCATTGAATTAAAACATCTGATTTCTCAAAAACACGCGAAAGCAAAGGTGATTGCGAAAATTGAAAAGCCTGAAGCGCTAGAAGAAATTGATGAAATAATTGCACAAAGTGATGCCGTTATGGTTGCGCGTGGTGATTTAGGGGTAGAAATTCCTTACCAAAATGTTCCTTTGATTCAAAAAATGCTCATTAATAAATGTCGTTTGAATGCAAAACCAATCATTGTAGCTACCCAAATGATGGAAAGCATGATTGAAAACTTAACTCCTTCAAGAGCAGAAGTCAACGACGTGGCCAATGCAGTGCTTGATGGCTCAGATGCAGTAATGTTATCTGGAGAAACTTCTGTGGGTAAACACCCAATTGAAGTCATCAAAACAATGACTAATATTATTCGCGAAATGGAAACTTTTGACGGAATTTACAACAAAGAAGAAGTTCCAGAAAAAAACCAAGATCGTTTTATATCTGATTCAATCTGTTTTAATGCCGTGCGATTGGCACAGCGCGTTGAAGCAAATGCTATAATCACAATGACTTATTCGGGATACACAGCATATAAAATTGCCTCTCAACGACCACAAGCCCCCGTTTTTGCATTTACAAGTAACCGCGATATTCTTACACAACTCAATTTAGTTTGGGGCGTTCAAGCATTTTTTTACGACAAAAAGGTTTCAACCGATCACACCATTGCAGACATCAAGTATTTAATGAAAAAAGATGGGCATTTGCAATTAGGAGACTTGGTTATCAATGTTGCTTCTATTCCAATTGAAGAAAGCGGGAAGTCGAATATGCTGAAATTGAGTTATGTGGAGTAGAAATCCAAAGGGTTTACCCTATTGAATGATAAAAAATTATTCTACACCATTCCTTGATCTACTTTCCATCGGTTTGTTCACTGATTATCGTGAAATTCTGTTGAATTCTTGCTCATCACTCTTTTGTTATATTTTTCACTTTCAAAATATTTCCATTTTGCGCAATGCCAATGCGATACAGACCCGGCGCCAGGTGTGCTGTTGAAAACTCGATGGCCTGCGCTGTATTTTTCTTATCCAGGCGCAGCAGTTCTCGGCCGGTGGCGTCCCAGAGGAGAATGTCGATACTGCCTTGCAAGTGTGCTGAAAGCTGAAGGTGTGCTTGATCATGCGCGGGGTTGGGATACACCACAAAAGTGAAGCTGGCATCGCTCTGGTTTAATCCTGCTGTATTTCTGCTAAAATAGACCCACTCTTGCTGGCATTTGTTGCTTACATTGCATGCTTCATATAGCACGCTGTCTTTTTCTACGCTTGCAAAATTTGTATTGACATAAAAGAAATTGGTTTGGTTCACATTGTTGAGCGAAGCGCCTTGTGCAAAGGGCCCATCGAGTATCTTGTAGCTCAAAGTACCGCCAGTGGGGTTGCTATCGTTGTTGAGTGGATACACCAAGCTATGCGTGCCCGTCAAACTTACGTAGTCTGGCGCAGTAATGGGTGCATTGGGGTGCTCCTCTACCGCAATGTACACCATGGCGGTATCGCAATAACCATACGCCCGGCAAATACTATATTCCACGCTATCGAGCCCCACAAAACTTGCGTTGGGTGTGTATCGTATAATTGTATCGCCTTGTTTGGAAGCCATGCCGTGCTTTGCGTTTTGTGCAATGTTCATGCTATAGGGCTTGTCTTGGTAATCGTCGTTGATTGATATATCGGTTTTCAACACAATGCTTTGATAGGTTTGCGCTATATCATCCACGGCCACGGGTTGCACGCCAGAGGCGCTTACTTGCACGATTATTTGGGCTGGCTGCGAGCACAAACCTCCTTGGTCGCAGGTGCGGTAAACAATGGTATCATTACCCGAAAAATACAAGGGCGCACGGTATTCAATATCATAATTGGTCATCAGCTCGGCGGTACCTTTGCCTGCTTTGATAATTTCGGCATACAGATAATCGCCATTGGGGTCGCTATCATTGGCACGCATGGTGAGCACCATAGAAGCCGTATCGGTGGCCTGAAAAACATCGCCCACTGCCACGGGTGGCAAATTGTTTTGGTTGAGCAGCTTGAGCCGCACGTAACCATAGCCACTCACATTTACATTGTCGATCTTATCAGGAGCGTAGGCATACAGGTAATCTCGGCAAATGGCCAAGAGGCGAGGCTTTACTTCAAAAAAACCACCAAAGCCATTGTCGAGGTAAAATTTTTGGCTGTTGGCCAACTTGGAAAAAACGTTGGGCGCCACCAACTTTTGAATGCTGTATTCGCTGGCACCTGAGATTGGGTTGATTTGTTGCACGCTAAAAAACACGCCCTTGTCACCTTTCACCATGTATTCGGGCGCTATAAAAGTAGGATCTGACCAACCTTGCACCGCACCATTGGCATCTACAAACTTTATGTTCGTTGGTCTTGCGTCGTTGAAGAAAAACTCTTCGAGACCATCAAACAAGGCACCGTTCTGGTATTCGATACCAGAGGTAAGCCGAGCATCAGGCATGGCAATGCGCGTGTAGGTCTTGGTGTTGTTGTTGTATTGATAATAACAATCATAATCAAAATCGGAAGGCTGAAAACGATGGTGAAAAATAAAACCCGTTGGCGTGGTGGTCATGAATTCAAACTCGTGGTTCCATTTGAAGGTGAAACAGGTATCGGTTTGGAGTTGGGAGTTAATACGAATGACACTGTGTAAACTATCTTGTAAAACATTCTCTCCAAATGTAGAAAGTGTATAAATATCATTTTGATTATTAATAAACCTTTGCTTTATAGGAAA
>JAHKAT010000409.1 GCA_018825925.1 Bacteroidota bacterium
ATATCGCTGTTGCAGAAAACAACGTCCGCATCATACACTTCATTATTGGACCGAACTCCACTTATTTTTTTTCGATTCATTACGATTTCATGGATCGGTTTGTTTAAGACCAATTTAACACCAAGTTCGTTGGCTAGTTTTAGTAAACTTTGAGGAATAGAGTGCATTCCGTTCACTGGGAAATATGTCCCAAAACCGTGTTCTAGATGGGGAATTACATTTAGAATTCCAGGAGCTTTGTATGGATTTGAACCATTGTAAGTAGCGAATCGATCAAAAATCTGCACCAATTTTGGATGGTTTAAATTTTGTTTATTCGCGCGGTGCATACTTGTAAAAAGCTCCAATTTTGGAATCGCTAACAAGGTTTTTAAAATTGAAAACGAGAAAAAATTCTTTAGTCGGTGCAACGACATTTCCAAGAAAGTTTCATGGGTGTTGTCATAAATGAATTTAGACTGGGCCAATCGCTCTTTTAAAGGTTTCGAATCTACCCCTAATTTCGTTTCAACTTCTGACAGCAATTGTTTTTCATCAGCATGAAATTTTAAAAAAGTGCCGTCTTCAAAAAAGTAGTGACAAGCTGTATTGCTTTTTTGATAGTTGAAATAATCTCTTGGATTTTTTCCCGTTAATTCGAATAACTCGTCTACGAATTGAGGCATAGTGAATAAGGAAGGTCCACCATCAAAACGGTAACCGCCCTTTTCGAAGACACTAAGTTTGCCACCTGCAAAGTTGTTTTTTTCAAAAATAGTCACCTCATAACCACAGGCCGCAAGTCGAATTGCACTAGCAATACCAGCAATACCCGAACCAATTACAATTGCTTTTTTACTCAATTTAAATTCCTTTCTTAAAAAACGTGTTTTAGGGTAGTGTGGTTTTTTGGTTTTCTAAAATTACTTGACGTAATCTTGTTTTACGACCAACATCACTTGGTCATTTTCCATTTTAAGATATCCTTGATCATAACAAAAATGATATTGTGCACCTTTTTGTGTTTGATATATATTGGTGTAATAATGAAAGTTAAATCCTTCTTCTGCCAAGGTAATTGCATCAACGGTCTTTTTTCCTGTAGGATTTAACTGCGCTAATATCCGTCTATTTTTTTGAAGTATCGCATTGATACGGCGCACATAGGCTGTTGCATCTTCATTTAAACGATTATTAAAGGTGTTGCGGCAGTAATCGGAGCAAAACTTCCTGTCCTTTCGACCGTGAATCTTTTCACTGCATTCTAAACAAAAACGGTCCTTTTCCTTCTCCATTACTTTATTTCTATTTCGAAAATAACATTTCTTAACTGACAATACGATTACTTCATTGAAAACTTTATCAACTTTGTAAGTTCATCAGATTACAATATGACTGAACAAGAGAATACTGAAATTCAACCTTCCACGCGCATTCAAGAGTTGAGCGATAAGGTAGCGATTGAAAACCAAAAAATTCAACTTTTAAAATCGGAGCTTTCGAAAATTATCGTTGGACAGCAATACATGGTAGATCGTTTGTTGATAGCCTTGTTGTGCAATGGCCACATACTTTTGGAGGGTGTGCCTGGATTGGCGAAAACTTTAGCCGTTAAAACTCTTGCAGACGCCTTAAACGTCGGTTTCAATCGAATACAATTTACACCAGATTTGTTACCAGCAGATATAACAGGCACCCAGCTTTTTGATCAAAAAACAGGAGGTTTCAGCGTTCGAAAAGGCCCTATTTTTTCGAATTTTATTTTAGCAGATGAAATCAATCGAGCTCCTGCAAAAGTTCAAAGTGCTCTGTTAGAGGCAATGCAGGAACGACAAATTACAATAGGCGACGAAACATTTGCATTGTCTGAACCCTTCATGGTTTTAGCAACAATGAATCCAATCGATCAAGAGGGAACATATCCTTTGCCTGAAGCCCAGGTAGATCGTTTTATGCTAAAGGTGGTTTTGGATTACCCAACATTAGAAGAGGAGCGACAAATTTTACGATTCAATGTTTCACAAGAAGGATTTCCAAAGGTGGATAAAATCCTGGAAGGCTCTTCTATTTTGGATTTTAGAAACTTAGTAAAAGAGATATATCTGGATGAAAAAATAGAAAAATATATTTTGGATTTGGTGTTTGCCACCAGAAACCCGACTAAAGTTGGCTTAAGTCATTTGGAACCAATGATATCTTTTGGATGTTCACCAAGAGCTACAATTGGCTTAGCAATGGCTGCAAAGGCCCACGCCTTTATACAAAATAGAGCTTTTGTAATTCCTGAAGATGTGCGCTCCGTTGCTGTAGATGTGATGCGTCACCGTATCGGTTTGAGCTATGAAGCCGAAGCAGAAAACTTGACATCCAAAGACATTATTCAAAAAATAATCGGTCGAATTCAGGTTCCTTAAAAATGGAAACAAAGAAGTTACTCGCTAAAATAAAAAAGCTCGAAATTAAAACGAAACACCACACTCGGCAGGTGTTATCGGGAGAATACCATTCTGCTTTTAAAGGACGAGGAATGACTTTTAGTGAGGTTCGTAATTATCAAGTTGGAGATGAAATCAGAACGATAGATTGGAATGTTACTGCCAGATTTAATGAGCCTTATGTAAAGGTTTTTGAAGAAGAACGCGAATTGCAAGTGTTTTTATTGATTGATGTTTCCAAGAGTTCAAATTTTGGTCTGTACCATCAATCGAAAAAAGAAACCATTTTGGAGTTGGCTGCTACTCTTGCTTTCAGTGCAGACTCAAATAGAGATCGAATAGGAGCAGTGTTTTATTCAGATAGAGTGGAACGAATATTCCCTTTGTCAAAAGGTCGAAAACACAATTTGTTTTTACTTCGAGAGTTAATTAATCATTCCAATTCTGCAGAATCTACAAAGCTCTCAGAGGCTGCCGAGACTTTTTTAAAAGTAGTTAAAAGACGTGCTATTGTCTTTGTAATCAGTGATTTTATTGATGACACCTACTCTGAAGCTATGCTCAAAATGAGTAAAAAACATGAAGTGGTGGCTATAAAAGTGGAGGATTCGGTAGAACAGTCATTTCCTAAATTAGGACTGATTCCACTCGAAAACAAAGAGTCTGGCGCGATAGAATGGGTAAATACTTCGTCAGAAAAATTTCAGACCAATTATAGAAATCAAAAAATAAAGGAAAAAGAAAGTTGGTCTCGAGCACTTTTAAAAATGGGTATAGATCACACTGTTGTTACTACAAATGAAGATAGTCACTTACAATTGGTGGAATTATTTCATAAAAGATTGAGAAAAGTATGATGAAGATTTTGTTTTTCTCATTTTTAATTCCAGCATTGGCCTTTTCTCAAGGGTTTTCCTCTAAACTAATACCATCAAAATTGGAAATTGGAGAACCATTCCAGATTTTATTGGAAATGGAAATCGACGATCTAAAAGAATCTAAAAACTCATTAAAATGGGCAAAGTGGTTTGCTTTGCGTCCAAATTTGACAACGAATAAACCGGACACTATTGCCTTCGAATGGCTAGAAAAACCAAAAGACACTATCCGTTTGATTCAAGGAAAAAAATATATTCAAATCAGCGCAAAGGCCATGTGCTTGGATACTGGTTTAATGCTTTTTACCGCAGATTCCATAGGGGTTAAAAATCAGAATTTTTATGTGCAGAATGCAGTTTTTCAAGTTACATTGGTTGAAACCACGCAACAAAATGATATTGCTGACATAAAAGAAAGTTTCGCTGAATTACCGGACAAAAAAATGACTTTTCTGGATTTTATAATGAGTTATGGTTGGATGTTTTTATTGTTGGGCTTGATGGTGATACTGTACTTCTATTTTAAAAAAATAAAATCAAAAGTTGGAATTGAAGAATTGATTGGACATACAGCAAAGGAGAAAGCATTGGCTCAATTAAGTCGCTTATTCGAAGAAAAAAAATGGTTAAATCACAACTTGAAACAACATTTTGTAGAAGCAATTTTTATATTGAAAAACTATTTGGGAGAAGAATACGCCATCTCAATGAATGAGAAAACCACCTTTGAAATCAAGTTTTATTGTGAAAAAAATGGGGCAAGACCAGTTGACTTGAATGAAATCGACTTTCTATTTGAGGCAGGAGATTTGGTGAAGTTTGCCCAGTCTAACATTGAGAA
>JAHKAT010000035.1 GCA_018825925.1 Bacteroidota bacterium
ATGGCGGACAGTAACAGTGATTTGCATAGATAGTTGCACCAAAACAATGGCAATTTCCGAAGTAAGCCGCTGCTTCTAAATCGCCGTTATCGTACATACAAAACCTCACCGCAAGAAACATCTTATCGGTGCAGCCTTCTGGGTAAACACAAGGCAAATAATTGTTGTATTCGCCTTGATTGTAAAAGTCCGTAATTGGCCCCATATAACATTTTATAGGTTCAAATAGCGGGTCTGTTACACGCGCATACAGTATGTACGGAAGGTATTTTAAGCACTCCATACAACATTTTGGGTTAGCGCCGCCTTCCATTAGCGTTTCAATCTGGTTTTGTTCACAAGGTGGGCATTTAATTACTCCAAAGTTAAACAATGCGAAATCACGAAAGTTTACAATACCTACTCCGTTCACATCATCTATCATACAAAGGTTGTACTCGTTGCTTGAGTTCACTTCGCACAGCCAAACATTTACGAATCCCCTGAAATCCTCATAATCAACACCGTTCAAAGGGACAGCTAAAACAGCTAAAACCGCCAAAAATAGTATCTTTTTCATTTTTATACTCCTTACATAAATAGACAAATAATTTTACCAATGAGATAACCTACAAAAAACCAAAATATAAAGCTGCCACAAAACAGCAAAAAGATTTTTTTACGAGCCATTTTACACTTCCTAATTTTAATACTTTCATCATTTACCTGCCTTTTAGGTACTATTGTGCCCTCATTTTGAACTTGGGGCAATTTGAGCGCCCGCAATAGCAGACTTACACCAATTATCGAATTCTCTGATAGACGACCAAACTAAATTTGAGCCATAGCGGTAATCAGTGAATTCGTCTTCCAACATAGTCACGCAAGACTGGCCAAAATTTTTGCATAACATTCTACGTCCTTGAAGCTGCCCTTTATATAATTCTATAAGTTTTCTTACTCTAATTATGTCTTTCTGCTCGTCCATTATTTTGTCACTCCTCACTATATACTGCATCCCTTTTTACCGATTCGTTTTTACAATGTCCCGCTTTACAGATTTCCTGCAAGCTCAGATACGATTTCCTGCAAAATAGCGCACAAATACGCCCCAGTTAAGGGCACATTTACATAAGGTTTTAGTTCAATGAACTCGGCTGCGTAGTTTGTGCGCCTATCTTTCCATATTGGCGATTGCAAGGTCAATTCGCTAATTCGTTTCGCAACGGATTCCTTTTGAGGACGAGTTAAGTACGGTGCTATCGCGGCTTTGTAATGGGCGGCGTAAAAGTTTTGAGCCATTCCTTCTATCATCGTTTACCCTTTCTCAATCATCTGCCTTTTTCTGCTCATCGAGAAAATCATTCGGCGGTTGCGGCTGTTGCTTTTCAGCAAGTTCGCAGGTCACCACCGTGAAGTGGTTAATATCATCATCAAAAAGCGTGTTCATATTTTCCTGCTTTGTGCCTGGCAAACCGAAAGCCGTCATAGCTCCCGCTTCCACTTTAAGACAAATTTTACCGTCTTTAAGATACACCGTGTAAATATATTCCTCGCCACAGTCCCGTGCATCTGGCGGTTCTAAATAAATGTTACCAATTCCGTCTTTGAAATGTTTTACAAGTGAAGCCGCAAGGCAGCCCATCCCGTTAAACGCAAACGTAGGTTCTGTGCCAAAACCGTTTACAAGTTCGCCTGTCTGCAAAAAGGCTGCTAACTCCGCCCCGTGACCGGAGGGATAACCATCGTATTGTCGATACATATTGCAGATAGTATCCCCATTTTCATTTTTTATTAGTGTTAAACTGCGCGTTCCCATCGTTTTTTCCTCCAATTTCAAAAACCCTTTTTTACTTTTTATCTGCTTTACTGTAGTAAAAACGCGGCGTTAAAAAAATCTTTCCGATACATAATACCCTTAAAATCAACACAAGGCATCCTACGGCTTTGCCTTTTTAGATTTCCATTTTCAAACATTCTTTTGCATAATCAAAGCCATAAAACCCGCTGATAATATCATAATCTATTTGCCTTTTATCCTTGTCCAGCGTTTCACATACAAGGCAGTAAACGTCACCGCTTAGATACTGATTCCACGCTTCGAGTAAACTTTCAGTTTTTGTCCGCGCTTCATTTTTACTGTTTTCAAACTCGACGTCGCCTGCGCCAAACTCTTTTTTCTTAACGAGTATGGCGCCAACGTGCGAAACGTCGAATTGTTCGTGCCCTTGCGGCAAACGTCCGCGAAAACCATCGGCCAACGTCAAATGTACGCCGCTATGGATATATGCGTCAACCGGAAAAACCCAATAATCCTTTTTGACTTGCTCTGCAACGTCCTTATAGTATTCGTTCGCGTTTCCAGTGTAAATATAGCCCAACGCTTTTTTAGGGCAAATATCATTTTCAACCCAAAATTGCGGGTGATAATGCACCAAAAACAAATTATTATCTTCTGTGTTTTCGTCTGGCGGACTTGGGTTCGTATCTTGTGTTAAGTACTTCAATTCAAACCCGATTTCCGTATCTTCTCTGCGCTCCTGCTCATCTCCAATATCAACAGTCCGCTCAATCTCCCTTAGCTCGACAGTACCCTCTACCGGCTCAAATTGATATTGCAGGTTTGTTTCAGTGTCCCTGTAAACCGTTTTTGTTATTTTCTCGATTGACATTTTTATATCCCCTTTGATTTTAGAATACACAACAAAACATTTCCTTTGTTAGTAAATACTATTTTATCGCAAACTTCGGCCTGTAAAGGCATTAAGTTTTCGCCGTTATCGTACATAATAAGTTCATCATCTGCCATTTGCGTTATAAGTTTTTTCAATTCCGCACTTGGCAATTTTGCTTCGATTGACATTTTTATCTCCTCTAAACTGTTATTTTAGTGGTTTTAATCCCCAAAACAGCCGGTGAAAGTTTTTAGTTTCCTTGTTAATTTTCCTTGTCCATCGCATAATTTGGTGCGGTAGAACATCTAAAGCATCATAGCGATTAAGGTAAAATTTGGCAGTAAAGCGGTTTTGCG
>JAHKAT010000001.1 GCA_018825925.1 Bacteroidota bacterium
CGCTTTCTGTTAAAAACGGCAATTGGGCTTGGATTTGGGTGATATATTTTTCACCTTCTAGAGTCGCGTGTAGAATTTCTAAAATTAACTTGGATTCAATCATTGTTAAGGAATTTTGATTCAAAGGTAGAGTAAGTCAAACTGTTTATCG
Source organism: Bacteroidota bacterium (assembly GCA_018825925.1). Taxonomy (GTDB): domain Bacteria; phylum Bacteroidota; class Bacteroidia; order Flavobacteriales_D; family Crocinitomicaceae; genus UBA2040. Next base: position 152 of record JAHKAT010000001.1, read on the forward strand.
TTTTTTAAAGCTTAATTTATCGATTTATTTAAGATTGAAAATTCCAATTAACAGTCACTATTCATGCTCTGTGGTATTTCTCCTACTTTGTGTCAAACTTTACTGCACTAGAACTGGACAAAACCAGTGCCTGTAAATAAAGTCTTTGCTTGATTCGTTTTACAAATAAGTAATGGTGCATATCCAACCGTTATTTCTTTTGTAGGGGTGATAAAAAGGTAAAAAGGGAAATCGGATTAAATTAATCTCAAATTGGTGAAATGGGAGGAGGTGAAACACTCAAAATGATTGAAAGAGTCCTTTTCAAAATTAACGGAGCTTTTTAATCTTTATCTCTACAAGCACATTCGTGGTGCTCTTGAATGTATTTGATTGATTCAATGCATAGTTGTTGCAGAATAGGAATGTTTATGTCCACTAGTTTTTTCACATAAATACAGGCTTTCCCCATTTTATATTTACCAAGGCTTTCAAGTAGTTTTTCACTTTTTTCTGTGTTCGAATAAACATAAAGAGAAATGGCTGCTTTTCTTGGTGAAAATCCAAGAATTGGTGCATCTCCTTCGTGTCCGCTGGCATATTGATAGTGGTAGTTGCCAAAACCGATAATGGAAGGCCCCCACATTTTTGGCTCAAAACCTGACCATTCTTGCATTAATTCGATCAAATGTAGACTGTCTGCTTTTTTCTGATCGTTTTCGACGTATGAATTGATGAAATCCAACACGTCTTGACCTGTGTAAATAGTTTTTGTCTTTGCCATGATTAAGGTTTTTCTCTTAAAATTTTCTCCATCTTTTTGCCCTTCGATAGTTCATCCACTAACTTGTCTAAATACCGTGTTTGACGCGTTAATGAATTATCTATTTCCTCAATTCGATATCCACAAATAACGCCTTTTATAAGCGGAGCATTCGGATGTAATTTGGCTTTTTCAAAGAAGGTTTTAAAGGTGACTTTTTCTTGGATGAGTTCTTGCTGTTTTGTAAAATCATACCCAGTTAACCATTCTATTACTTGATGCAGTTCCTCTGTTGTTCTACCTTTTTTCTCAATTTTGGTCACGTAATGAGGGTAAACGGATGCAAAAGTCATTTTAGCGATGCGCTCATTGTGTTCGGGTGTTGTTATCATACAGAATGTTTTGTAAATAAATGCCAACTTGATGTGCCGATTACAAAGATAAACCAAAGAGGAAGGATCTTGTTGTTTTTTCACTCTTTGTGTTTAACGGGCTATAAACGATTGGTTTTAGAGGTGAGTTTTGCTTTCGTTTGCATTGTTGAAAGGACAATTTTTGAATTTTACATTCTAAAAATTCGGTCTAATTTGGTTGGCCAGCTTTTTAGGCGCTACTTCGCAATAGGCCGTTGTCAAAGCGTCCACAAATAAGTCTTTGTTGACCTTATTCAATTCAATGAGTGTCCAACCTTGCTTGCCCCACTTATTATCAACTGGAAAAATGTTTGACTGGTCGCCCGCTGAAAAAATATTTTGGTCAATTTCTGACAATTTAATGCAGGCTTGCTGCTTATTACCGTCGTATGTAGCAAAGATTTTCTTTTTAACTCTGAAAGAAGTTTTTTCAAAGTGAGGCTCTTCTGTCGCTTCAGGAAATGAAAGTGCTAATTCTCGTAAGTTGTCTATCGTTAACATGTGGTAAATCAATTTTTTAATTAGTCAATTCAAGTTAAATAAAATCCATTACTGGACCAAACGAGCTTTTAGCGATTCGTGGTTTTATGTGTCTTTTCGATATTTTCTGAGACTCTAAATTTCACAATTTTTTCAATGAGTTGATAGGGTATTTCTTGGTCTAGCGGAAACTGCACTGAACCTTTTCCTTGCTTGTATTTTGATAGTTCGTGTTGAAATTCTTCGTGTCCAGAAGGTGTAGCATAAAATCCAATATGATTTTTAAAGGCAGCAAAATAAACCAACGGTTTTTTATTGAACTTGTAGGCGGGCATCCCATAAGCAATTAATTCTTCTACATCAGGTGCAATGGATTTAATCAATGTTCTAATGTTCCTCAAAATTTCTTGCACG
>JAHKAT010000036.1 GCA_018825925.1 Bacteroidota bacterium
TACTTCTGACCCTATAGCTTCAGGAACTTCGTACACTTTTATCGCAAATGATGCTAACAGTTGTTCACCCCAAACAGTATCAAACACAAAAACTTGCAACTGTGCAGCAACAGCAACGATATCAGGTGGTGGAACAGTTTGTAGCGGTCAGTCGGCAAATATGAGCGTTGCTTTGACAGGTACTGGTCCTTGGAGTATTACTTATTCAGATGGGACAACACCAACGACAGTTAACAATATTGCAACATCGCCTTACACTTTCTCCAGTTCAACAGCGGGAACATATACAATAACTAATGTATCAGATGCAAATTGTACAGGAACATCTAGTGGTTCGGCTATAGTAACAGTAAAACAAAACCCTATGGTATCTGTTAACGACGCCAATATTTGCGAAGGCGACCAAGCAATACTTAATGGAATTGTATTCCCTTCGGGAGGAGTGTACAATTGGACACCAGGTGGTTTTAGCACGTCTAGTATCACAGTTTCGCCTTCAAGCACAAGCACATATACGGTTACTTATACTGTGAACGGTTGTTCTAGCAGTGCAAATGCGTTAGTGACAGTTATTGCACGACCATCAGCACCAATAATTACTCGAAACAATTTTGTACTAACATCCAATTACCCAAGTGGAAATCAGTGGTACAAGGATGGAGTTTTAATTCCAGGGGCGGTCAATCAAAACTATACAGCCACGGAAAATGGAGTTTACACAGTTATTGCTTATGATGGAACTTGTTATTCTAATGTCTCTAATCAAATGGTAATTGGCAATGTTGGGATTTCAGAATTAGCATTGGGTAAACTGTTAAATGTTTATCCAAATCCTACAAAAGACGTGATTACCATAGACTTCACGAAGGGGAATGAAGTTGAATTAAAATCTATCGACATTCTTAATTTGATGGGGCAGAAGGTAGGAACTGTTGATGTTTCAGAATCCATGAGTGTTGACATGACTGCGTTTGAGTCAGGAGTATATCACTTTTCCTTCAATTTCAGCGAAGGTAAGGTAGTAAAACAGGTAGTAAAGTTTTAAAGGTAAACAAGATAAAAAGAGAGCCGGTTCTTTAATACAGAGTCGGCTTTCTTATTGAATTGACTTTCGGTTGTTGGTGCGCTGAGAAATACCACCTTTTCCTAATTGCAAAGTAAAAGCAAATGTACTACCAACCCCAACTGTACTGCGAACATTGATAGATTGTTCATGAGACTCAATAATGTGTTTTACGATAGAAAGCCCAAGACCGGAGCCACCGTCATTTCTATTTCTACTTTTTTCTACGCGATAAAAACGTTCAAATAGTCGAGGAATATTAACGTCGTCTATTCCGGGGCCGTTGTCTGAAACTTCAACGGTTACAATGTCATCCAAGACATATAAGCGTAAAAGCGTTTTACCTCCCTGATTGCCATAGCTGATACTGTTGGAAATAAGGTTAATAAGAACTTGAGCAATTTTAGAACGATCTGCATTAACGATTGTCGGTGAATATTCTTTTGCAAACGACAGTTGTATGTTTTTTTCAAGAGCTTTTATTTCTAGAGTGTCAAAAACATCCTGTATTAATTCGAGAATTTCGAAGTTTTTAAAATCCATTTTAAGAACATCCACTTCTAATTTAGTGATTTGATCTAAATCTTCTAAAATACTAACCATGCGATCGGTAGCTTTAGATGCTCGCTCCAAAAAGCGAACATTTACGGTTTCGTCTTCTAAACCACCGTCCAATAATGTGAGGATATATCCTTGAATTGCAAACACAGGAGTCTTTAGCTCATGCCCAAGATTACCCAAAAATTCACGTCTAAATTCTTCCTGTTCCTTCAATTTTGAAATCTCTTCCATTCTTTCCTCAGTCCAGTTTTTGGTCTGTAATTCAGCCTCAGCGATTACATCTCCCTTTAGCCCGAAGTTAAAATGCGGTTTGTTGTTGGTAATCTTTCCTTTTCTAATTGATCGAAACAAAAGCTTTAATCGGTCGTCAATAAATTTCTTAATGAGATAATAGAAAATGGCAAAACTCACCAAAAAACAAATAAGCCAAGTGACAAATATAATGCTAGGAGTGAGTTCATTAGCGTAAATATCAAAGATCACCATAACCAAAGCCAGTAAGAAACTAACTAGTGAACTACCAATCAACAATATTTGTATAGGTCTTAATGCTCTCAATTTTCGCTGAATTTATATCCGACACCCTTCATGGTACGAATATAATCATCTCCGAGCTTTTCTCTTAATTTCCGAATGTGAACGTCTATAGTTCGTTCGCCAACGATAGTCACGTTACCCCAAATCGTTGACATAATTTGATCTCTTGTAAATATCACACCAGGGCGAGAAGCAAGAAGATCAAGTAATTCAAATTCTTTTTTGGGTAAACAAATTTCTGCTCCATTTAACTCAATCACATATTTGTTGCGATTGATAACCAAATTTCTGTTGCTTGTTGCGATTTGGGGATTCAATCTATCCACTCTGCGCAAGAGGGATTGTATTTTAGAAATCAGTAACCTTGGACGTATAGGTTTGATTAAA
>JAHKAT010000037.1 GCA_018825925.1 Bacteroidota bacterium
AACACAAAATTTGAGTTGATTAAAAAAGGATTTACCCTTTGACCTTCACTCTACTTTCTTCAAATACTACAATAAAACCCATCTCATCAGCTCATTTATTTTCTAAAAAATTGATTGATTTTAGTGTACAATAAAGTGTGGAATTACTGCAAGCGAATGGACAACTGAATATTTTCCTTGATATAAACAGCAGCATCGGAAAAGGAAGGAGCGGAAAAAGTAGCGCGTGCATTGTTCGAAAAACCATAGTTTTCCGTCGGAATACCCATCAAGTTTTTATCCATTTTATCGTTCCCGTTAATGTCGTGAAAAACAGCAAAAGCATATTTTTTTCCACTCGGCAAATCGAAACTGATGGATTGATATTTACTTTCAACCTTCGCTACAATTCCTTTCATTTGCTTTCCTTCTTTTGGAAAAGTACTACTACTGTCATAAATTCCAATCCGTATATTGCCTTTTATCGACTCAATCCCTTGTACTTTTAGGGTTACTGTGGAATTGGTTTCTACTGCAAATATGAATTGAAAGAAAAGAAAAAGAATCATCATACTATAAGATACGCTGTTATTGAGGCATTGGTTCAATTTCTACATTATTTATTTGCTGCGCATCATCTACTGGTGTGATTCTTTGTTCGCCACTTTTTTTCCAATAAAAAATCAATAAGCCCGCCAGAAGTGCCCCATAAAAGAAAAACTTGACCAAATAACGCTTGCTCATGCTGGGCAGTAAATTTCTCTGCAAGTCTATTTTTGGAGGCTTTTCCATCTGCACAAAGGTCAATATTCTATTTCAATCCGACAATCTTATTACTGATCGGTTTAACTTCCCACTGAAAAGTCTAATTTTGGAGGAATGAATTCTGGAAAAAAAATATTGGTCACTGGAGGCGCAGGTTATATTGGTTCGCACACTGTGGTTTCACTTATTGAAAATGGCTATACACCTGTAATTGTGGATGATTTTAGAAACGCGCAATCATCAGTGATTGAGCAATTGGAAGCCATTACAAACCAAAAAATAAAACTACACCGTGTAGATTGTTGTGATTCTCAAGCCATGAATACCGTTTTTGAAGCCGAAAAGCCGAATGGCGTAATTCATTTTGCAGCCTACAAAGCGGTGAATGAAAGCGTCGAAAAACCATTAGAATATTACAAAAACAATTTACAAAGTTTACTGGTTGTCCTCGAATTATACCAAAAACACAAAGTACAATCTTTGGTTTTCTCCTCCTCTTGTACCGTTTATGGTGAGCCAAAAGGGAAAATTGAAGTGGACGAAAGTTTCCCTATCGAAAAAGCATTTTCGCCTTACGGTCAAACTAAAATTATTTGTGAGCAAATCATTCAAGATTTTCATCATTCACAACCCGATTCAAAGATTATCTCCCTTCGCTATTTTAACCCTGTTGGCGCGCACGCAAGTGCTTTGATTGGTGAATACCCGATTGGAAAACCAAACAATTTACTTCCGTATATCACCCAAACAGCCATTGGCAAACTGAAACAACTTACAGTTTTTGGTAATGATTACGCAACTTCAGACGGAACCTGCGTTCGCGATTACATTCATGTTTGTGATTTAGCAGATGCTCACGTTCAGGCAATTTCATTTTTAGAAAAAGAAACAAATGGAGTTCTAGAAGCAGTAAATATTGGTACAGGAAAAGGAACCAGTGTCCAAGAAATCATTGAAACCTTTGAAACAGAAACGGGCGTTTCACTCAATTATACAATCGGTCCACGCCGAGCAGGTGATGTTGAAGCGATTTACGCCAATACCTCAAAATCAGAAAAAATCCTTCAATGGAAAGCCAAACGATCTTTAAAAGATTCGGTTTGTAGCGCCTGGAATTGGGAAAAAAACATCAAGAAAAATGGTTATTAAAACAATTCTATTCCTCGTTTCAATCATCGTAAGCACCTCTTTATTTGCTCAATACGATAGCCAAGGAAAAAATCAATCTCGATTTAAGCCCGGTCTTGGCTGGACCTACAAAGGCATTCGACCGCCCGACACCAACCATGTCAATCGTTACGATCGTTGGATGATCGATCTTGGTTATTGCACCTGGATGGGCGATAGAACCGCTTTTTCAAATGCACCCGCATCCATTGGTTTTGGCCTAAATTTTATGTTTGATCGACCGATTACAAAAGGCAGCAGGTTATCTCTGGGCTACGGGGTTCAATACAAGCGAACACAAATTCAACACAACGAAGGAGTGAACAAGAATTTCAATCCCAACTTTGTCCAACTCGACCCTGTTTTTTTTGGAGAAAGGAGTTCGTTTCATTTCAACCAAATTAGTGTTCCTTTAGAATTGCGAATTAGACAAGCGAGCTGGCGCCATTTCAAACTGCATCTGGGAGGCTCGTTGGGATATGCCTATTCGCCCTTGTTTAAAACAGTTCTTGTAAATCCAAATGGAAAAATAATTATCAAAGACAAGCAAGTGCCTGATTTTAATCCTTTCCAATACGGAGTGCACGCTCGATTTGGAATAAGGAATTATGCTTTTATTGGAGGTTATTCATTTTCTAAATTATTCAAATCCAATGAAAGCAGCCAGCTAAACACCCTTTTTATTGGACTAACAATTTCCCTATTTTAAATGTATTTTATCGACACCCATAGCCATATTTATCAACCTGATTTTGATGAAGACCGAACGGAAGCTATGCAGCGTGCCTTTCAAAATAATATTCAACAAATACTTTTGCCCAATATTGATTGCGAAACAATTCCAAGAGTTCTTCAATTGGTTGAACAATTCCCCCATCAAGCTTTTGGAATGCTTGGTTTGCACCCTTCGCATGTGAAAGAAAATTGGGAAGAAGAGTTGCGAGCACTTTTGGAACTAAAAGATCGTTCAAAATGGGTAGCCATCGGCGAAATTGGAATGGATTTGTATTGGGATAAAACCTATATAGAAGAACAAAAACAGGCCTTTCGTTTACAAATTCAATGGGCAAAAGATTGGAAGTTGCCGATAGTAATTCATGCACGAGAAGCATTTCAAGAAATTTTCGAGATTCTTGACGAAGTCATGGATGAAAGACTCTCTGGTGTTTTTCACTGTTTTACTGGCGGAAAGGAAGAAGTTGAACACATTCTGAACTATCCGAATTTTTATTTTGGAATTGGAGGTGTAGCTACTTACAAAAAGGCCGCCCTCGACGAAGTGATACAGATGATTCCTTCCGAAAAATTGATTCTGGAGACTGATGCACCTTATTTATCCCCGGTTCCTTTTCGAGGAAAGAGAAATGAAAGTTCATACCTTATTCATACCGCAGAAAAAGTGGCCGACGTTTTGAACATCAAGCTTTCTGAATTGGCAGAATTGACCACACGCAATGCGCAAAAACTATTTGAATTACCCACCTTTACTCAATCAACCTAACCGAACAGTAAAGGACAACTCTAAAATAGAATAAATTAAATTTTTACTCATTAACATTGATGACAGCAACACCCAAAATACTGTTGATTTATACCGGAGGAACGATCGGCATGATTAACGATTTAAAGACAGGTGAATTAAAAAGTTTTGATTTTGAGCATTTAAGTGCCCATGTTCCAGAACTTGAGAGGTTGAAAGTAGAAATTGACAGTATCAGTTTTGAGCAACCCGTTGATTCATCCGAAATAAATCCGATGTATTGGACGAAAATTGCTGAAACGATCTTTGACACTTACCAAGAATACGACGGATTTGTAGTCCTTCATGGTTCCGACACAATGGCGTACTCCGCCTCTGCCTTGAGTTTCATGCTCGAAAATTTAGCCAAGCCCGTTATCTTTACAGGTTCACAATTGCCGATAGGCACTATTCGAACTGATGGCAAAGAAAATTTAATCACAGCCATTGAAATTGCAGCGGCAAAGGATGAATTTGATGAGGCTCGCATAAAAGAAGTAGCTATCTACTTCGAGTATTCCTTATACAGAGGAAATAGGAGTAGAAAAGTTTCTGCCAATCTTTTCGAAGCATTTCAATCACCTAATTTTCCAGAATTAGCTGTTGCAGGTGTGGAAATCAATTATAAAGTCCAATCACAACCAACCAACAATCAACCCTTCCAAATTTTTACCCACCTTGACAATCGTGTT
>JAHKAT010000003.1 GCA_018825925.1 Bacteroidota bacterium
AATTCATTTTCGGTTATATCGGTTACGACATGAAAAATGCCTTCGAGAAATTAGAGTCAAAAAACCAGGATTCGAAACTTTTTCCAGAGGCATATTTATGGGTTCCAGATTGTGTTTTAAAAATTCAAAGTGAAAATTTTGAGTTTCTTCAAGGCGAAAAAAAACAAGAACATTTCGCGTTTTTAAATTATTTCTTAGAGGAGGAAACCGACCAAAATTTTCATCCATACGAATTCAACTTTGTCCCTACAACCTCAAAAGAAAAGTACCTTGAAACAGTATTAAAGCTCAAAGAACATATTCAGTTGGGGGATATCTATGAAATTAATTATTGTCAAGAAATGGTCGCAGAAAATGTGAAAATTAATTTTTCACTCGACGCCTACTTTAAAATGAACAAAATTACCAAGGCCCCATTTTCATCCTTCTTTCAATTTGATGAATTCAGTCTATTTTGTGGTTCGCCAGAAAGATATATACGCAAACAAGGCACTGAGCTGATTTCTCAACCTATTAAAGGAACCGCAGCCCGTTCTCAAAATATAGACGAGGATTTGTCTTTCATTAAGGCCTTAAAAAATGACCCTAAAGAACAGGCGGAAAATATTATGATTGTTGATTTGGTTCGCAACGATTTAAGTAGAATTGCGGATAAAAACTCTGTGGTCGTAACTGAATTAATGGGGGTTCATTCCTTCGAAACAGTTCATCAATTGATCTCCACGGTTAAATGCACGATACCCGAGCAAACCAGTTTTCTAGACGTGTTAAAGGTTAGCTTTCCAATGGGCAGTATGACCGGTGCACCCAAAATAAAGGCGATGGAATTAATTGAAAAATATGAAGATTTCAAGCGTGGAATTTACTCAGGAACTGTCGGGTATATCACACCCAACGGAGATTTTGATTTTAATGTTGTCATTCGCTCTTTGTTTTATAATAAAAAACTAGAACGACTAACTTGTGCGGTTGGAGGTGCTATTACCATTCATTCCGACCCTGAAAAAGAATATCTTGAATGTAAAACTAAAATCCAAAGAATTTTGGATGGAATGAATGAGTAAAACTGAAGTCTATATCCCCAAACATCTTGAGCCAAAATCACAGCCCTTTGGTGTTGCTTGCAGCGGTGGCGTGGATTCGATGGTGCTGTTGCATCTTTTGATGAAGCCAGCTAATACATTGCATGTATTACACGTAAATTATCGCTTAAGGGGAAAAGATTCCGATTTAGATCAGAAAATTGTTGAAGCTTTCTGCTCCGAAAATAAATTGCCTTTGCACGTGTATGTCGTATCAGATCAAGAACTTAAAAAACTTAAAAAGAATAATCTTCAGGCAAAAGCTCGTGAAATTCGCTTTGGATTTTTTAAGGAAACAATAAAGAATATCGGTCTCAAGTCAGTTTATTTGGGTCAGCATAAAAACGATCAAATCGAAACCTTTTTTCTCCGTCTTTTTCGAAAGTCCGGTTTGAGAGGAATGCAAGGAATAAAATCCATCAATGGCGTTTTTATCCGCCCTTTACTCCAGTTTTCCAAGGAAAATATACTTTCTTATGCTCAGAAAAACAACCTAGCTTGGAGAGAGGACATGAGTAACAAAAGCAATGATTATTTGAGAAATTTACTGAGAAATGAAGCCATTCCACTCTTAAAAAATCAAGTCCCTCAAATCGAAGAATCTGTTTTGACTTTAATTAAAGCCTTCCAAGACTCCAATGATTTTATGGAGTCTAAATTCCGAAACAAGATCTATGAAATTAAGGAGCATAAAAAATGGAACTTCGACCAATTTGACCAATTGAAGGAAAATGAAAAAATTTTTATTGCGCAATCAATAGGCTGGTCGGCAAACGATGCATTGTGCTTATCTCAAATGAGAAAATCCTTAAAGTCTAGTATTTATTTAACCGAAAACGGCATTCAAATCACGAAGTTAAAGGATGCTTGGTCTTGGGGAAAAATTGAAAAACCAAGATTTGAATTGAAAGTAACCCCGACTGAAACAATGCCAACAACATTCAAAAAAGAAATTCTTTACTTGGATGCAGCCATGGTGAAAGGAGAGCTAAAAGCAAGATATAGACAGGAGGGAGATCGGATAAATCCTGTTGGTATGACTGGCAGTCAGCTCGTATCTAAAATCTGTAAAGACGCTAAATTAGAACAATATGAAAAGGAGCGGACTATCGTTGTTCTCGATGACGAAAATATCCACTGGATTTACCCCCTAAAAATCAGCGGAAAAGCTATTGCCAGGCCAACTTCTAATGAAATCTTAAAAATAGAAATCCTTTTGTACGATTAAAAACTCGATTCATTATTCAAAAAAGACAGTCTAATTTTTGATTACTCTTCTCTATATCTAGGAAACAGTTTTAATATCAGTTTTTTCATCTGAAAAATAGGCTTTCATAATTTCGAAAATTGCAGGATGTTTTTTCTTTAATAACTCAGGTCTTTCTTTAAAATATTCAACGATTACAGCAAAAAACTCCGATTGATTGGTCCCTGCATAAGGATTTATTCCACTATCATTATTTCGAATTTTTCGAATTTCTTGGTTCATCAATTCACTCCAAACCTTTTCCATTTCAGGCTCCATTCCCTCCGGAAAACCATCAATAGCACCATCGGCTTTATCTATTAAATGGGCAAATTCATGAACTCCAACATTCTTTTTATCAGTTTGATTTTCAAAACCATGAATTAATGCTCGTTTGGAAAGAATCATCGTATTGTTCATCAAACCACCATGGTGCACCTGTCCTTGAATACTCCCACCATTACTAGTAGAATTTGTGTGGTCGTAATTATTTGGGTAGACAAGAACTTCATTCAAGTCGCCATAATTCCAATACGGTAACCCCCAAAAGGCAATAACGGCAGAGGATGCTACGTATAGACAAATGTCTTTGTCCACGTCTTCCTTTTCCACATCCGTGATTAGCACATCTGATAAAAACAAACCGATACGGTCTTCAAATATTTTTTGATCCGATTTATTCAAATCTGCATAAAAAGGAATGTGTTCTTTCAACCAAAAACTATCATTTAAATTTAGTTGAATGCGTGCCTTTCGTTGATTTCTGGCTTTGGTTTGTTTGCGCCAAACAGATAATGCTATACTTACTCCAACAACCGTTAAAACCCCAATAAACTTGGCCGTTCCAATCCGACCGTTCATCGCTAATAAAGGAATTAACATTAAAAAGACGAAGAAGATAATGAGCCAAGGAAAAAAACGTTTAAATACCATGTTTCTGATTTTTGATCGTATAAAAATAGAAAATTCAAGACACAAAAAAGCCCCGATTTCTCGAGGCTTTTATATCATGTAGTAAAATTATTCTTTTACCCATTTGTCGTTTCTCATTTCACCAAGAACATTTACTACTTTCGTTCGTGAATAATCTTCTACTGCTAAAAGCATTTGTTCTTTGGTGTCCCTTCTCACTAATACACCAGAACTTCCAGGATTCTTTACTTCAATGTAATATCCATCCTTTAATCTTGCTGGTTTTGTTGCCGGTCTACCCATGTTATTTCAATCTTTATTACTTATTTAACTTACCAAGGTAGACAAATAATAATTAAAAATGATTTTCATTGTGATTTTTTGTGAAAAAAACTCTGTTTCAATCTTCTCTCAACGAATAAAAAAAAGTTGGTTCAATGAAGCTCGTCTGCACCAAACCCCAGCATATAAACAGTGGAAGCCAATGGTCGACAATTTTCATAGGAACACCTGAGCGTCGATAGATTTGACTCAATGTAATTGGCTTTTCCTTAATGGATTG
>JAHKAT010000038.1 GCA_018825925.1 Bacteroidota bacterium
AACACGATTAAGATTGCAAAGACACGGTAAGAAAGGAAAAGCTTTCTTCCATTTGGTAGCTGCTGACTCTCGCGCAAAACGAGATGGTAAGTTTATCGAGAAATTAGGAACGTACAATCCAAACACGAACCCTGCAACTATCGAAATTAATTTCGAAAGAACATTGCATTGGGTACAAGTTGGTGCTGAAATGTCGGATACGACTAGAGCATTGTTATCTTACAAAGGTATTTTGTATAAAAACCACCTCATTAACGGTATCGCTAAAGGAGCATTAACTGCTGAGCAAGTTGAAGTAAAATTCAACCAATGGTTAGAAGAAAAAGCTGGAACGATTACTAAAAAAGTAGATGGTTTAGGAAAAGCTGATTCAGACGCTAAAGCGGCAAAATTGAAAGCTGAGGCAGATGCTAACGAAGCAAGAGCGAAAGCAATTGAGGCGAAAAATGCTCCAGTTGTTGAAGAAGTAGTTGAAGAAACTGTTGAAGCAACAGAAGAAACAACTGAAGAAGCTCCTGTAGCTGAAGAGCCAACTGCTGAGGCAGAAGGTGAAGAGCCAACTGCTGAGTAATAAGAAATGAAGAAAACAGATTGTTTTCAATTAGGTTATATTGCGAAACTTCACGGATTTAAAGGTGAAGTTTCGCTATTTTTAGACGCTACTTCTCCTGAAAAATATGGCCAATTAGACGCATTATTTATTGAAATTGACCAACAACTTATCCCATTTTTTGTAGAAAACATCAAGCTGAAACAAAAAGGTTTTGCAGCTCTAAAACTAGAGAATGTCAATACTGAAGAAGAAGCTCGGCGTATTTTAAGGAAATCAGTTTATCTGCCTAATCAACTATTAGAGGAATTAGACGACAAGCACTTTTATGACCATGAAATAGCTGGTTTTGAGGTGATTGATGAGAAAGAAGGCAGTATTGGAATAGGTCAAGATGTTATTGAACTCGGTCCAAATGTTTTGCTCCAAATTGATTTAAACGGCAAAGAAGTATTGGTACCTCTTTTACCTGGAATCGTTCAAAAAGTAGATAGAATCAATAAGAAACTGTACATACAAGCTCCTGAGGGATTACTCAGTTTGTATATTTGATAGATGTCCACTCCCTTTAAGTTTAAACATTTTGAAATACACCAAGATCATTCTGCCTTAAAAGTTGGAACGGATGCAATGGTTTTAGGTTCCTTGGTTGAAGCCAATAACCCAAAGCACATTCTTGACGTGGGCTCAGGTACAGGTGTAATTGCATGTATGATGTTGCAAAAGTATATTCATGCAAATGTAACGGCAATAGAAATTGATGAATCTTCCATGCTTGACTTGTCTATAAACCTGAATCAGTCGGATTTTTCAAGTCGAGCGCAATTTTTGCAAAAAGACTTTTTAGCGTTTGAGCCTACATCTACATATGACTTAATTGTTTCAAACCCTCCATTTTATGAAAACGCATTGATTTCAAATATGGAAAGCAGTAATTTAGCCAAACACGTGAAAGGATTGCCATTGCGCTCACTTTTATTGAAATCAAAAAAAATGGCGAGTAGTAAAGGCCTATTCTATTTTATTTGGCCAACAACAAATGACGCAGAACTATTTGATGAAATCCAAAGCTCTGGTTGGTATATATATCGTAAGATTAAGATTTTTGGAAAAATTGATCAAGCCAAAAGATGGGTAATAGCCTTATCAATTCAACCCGTTCAAACAAGGTTAGAGGAATTGATTCTGCGAGATAAAGAGGGTAGATATACTGAAGACTACAAACAGATAACTATTGATTTTCACGGTGTTAAACTTTAACCTCCTGTAAAGAAAGAATAAATAGTTTTTCAAGTTCTGATTGTAATGCTTGTCCTTTGTTCTCGTTGTACCAATTTTGAAGCTCTATTTTCTGCTCTACTTTACTGAGAGTGGAATCTAAATTTTTTAAATGAACATTCTGTGCTAAAGCTGGACGAGGCCCCCAAGTGAAAAGGTCTTTTTGATTTTCGTCGCGAACGATTAAGACTGGGATAGACTTTGCCCCTTTGGTCAAGTAATTTTCTATCTCAGAATCAGTATCTCTCAATTGAACTTGAAGGTCAATTTTAGGATTAAGTTCGGCTAAAAGCTGAATGAAAGGAGTACAGTGCGCGGCGTCTCCACACCATGGTTCAGTGATTAAAATCCATGTTTGTTTTTTGTCAATCGCTTTTATTAAAGCGACCATTGAATCGGATAATATCCCTTTTTTTATCCATCTATCGTGGCGGGATATATTTAGTTTGACATAGTCAAAATAATTATTCTCTGAATAAACGGGGTAGAGACTCGGGTTTTCGAGAATATGATCGAAAAGATCTCTATAATTTGAATAGGTCATTTTATTTTTCAATTTGCCGTCTCTGAATTACTACTCTTATATAATTTGAAGCGTTTATTATAGAACTAATACATTTTCGGAAAACTTGAAGGATCGACTTCACTCATTATTTTATAAGCAGCTTCAATGATATCATCGATGCTTGGCTTTGAAAAATAATCACCGTCCGTTCCATAAGGTGGTCTATGATCTTTCGCGGATAAACAAACAGGCGCAGAATCAAGGTGGAAGTATCCGTTTTGTTTCGTGACAATCTGATCAAGCATAAAGGCGGTTGCTCCACTGCTTACATCCTCATCTACAATTAATAAACGATTGGTTTTAGACAGACTTTCAGAAATTTTTGAATGAATATCGAAGGGTAATAATGTTTGAACATCAATCAATTCAATGGAAATTCCCATTTGAGTCAATTGTTGAACAGCCACCTCACATAAATTGAATGTAGACCCATAAGAAACAAGTGTAATATCTTTTCCTTCTTGAACGATTTCAGGAATACCAAGTGGTTCTCTAAATTGACCAATGTTGTTTGGTCTTTTCTCCTTTACTCGGTACCCATTCAATGGTTCGATAACCAAGGCGGGTTCTTCAGCAGCCATTAAAGTATTGTAAAAACCGGCAGCTTTGGTCATGTTTCTAGGAACACAAACATGTATACCTCGAATGGAATTGATAATCATTCCCATCGGACTTCCACTATGCCAAATTCCTTCCAAACGGTGACCACGTGTCGAAATAATCAAAGGCGCTTTTTGTCCACCTTTGGTGCGATAATGCACCGTCGCTAAATCGTCAGACATTAACTGAATAGCGTAGAGCAAATAATCCAAATATTGAATCTCTGCGATAGGTCGTAAACCACGCATTGCCATTCCTATACCTTGTCCGATAATGGTGCACTCGCGTATACCTGTATCTGCAACACGCAAATCGCCAAACTCTTCCTGCAGACCTTCTAATGACTGATTGACACCTCCAATTTTACCAGCATCTTCACCGAAAATTAAGGCTTCTGGACGATTAGAAAATAATTCACGATAGTTATCGCGTAAAATCAATCGACCATCTTCCATCGTTGCATCTGCATCATAGGTAGGTGGCACTGCTGTTACATTTAGAGCAGATTGAGCGTCTTGTGCCATCAGGTGGCTACTGTAACGCTCTGAATTGAATTCAATTAAATCTTGAATGTAGCTAGAAAGTGCTTTTTTTGACGGAATACTTTCCGTGCGAATCATTCGAAGTACTTTACGACAGATCATTAAAATATCCTTTCGGATTGGATCCATCGCTTTCGTTAAGCTTTCAATTTCTTTTTCGATAAAAACTTTATTGGCACTTTCAGAAGCAACTGTATTTAGAATAGCAATTGCGTTATCAGTATCTAGCTTAATTTCCGCTGTCAGTGCTTTCCATGCAGCGTTTTTATCGTCGCGAACTTTTGTTTTTGCTTCCTTCTGAATTTGTTCTAATTCCTCTTCGGTGGCTATCTTTTGGCCATCCGCTTCGAAATCTAGAATCCATTCTTTAAATTTTTGGATACAGTCAAATTCAGTTTCCCATTTTAATCGTTCTTCTGATTTGTATCTTTCGTGCGAACCGGAAGTAGAGTGACCTTGAGGTTGATTCACTTCTTTAACGTGCACTAAAACTGGGATATGTTTTTCACGAGATATTGCTACTGCTTTCTCATAAGTTTCGACTAAATGCGCATAATTCCAACCTTTGGTAACGAAAATCTCGTAACCTGGCAAATCTTCCGTTCTTTGCATTCCGGAAAGAGCATTGGATATACTATCTTTTGTTGTTTGGTGGTGACGAGGAACCGATATTCCGTAGCCATCATCCCAAACAGAAATAACCATTGGCACTTGCAAAACACCTGCAGCATTAATGGTTTCCCAAAATGGCCCTTCAGAAGTAGAGGCGTCACCTATGGTTCCAAAAGCGACCTCATTTCCATTGTTGGTGAATTTTTTAAATTCTTCTAGATCTTTTAAAGTAGGGTGATGACGATAAACTTTGGAGGCTTGGGCAAGTCCTAGCAAACGAGGCATTTGTCCTGCAGTAGGGGAAATATCAGCGGAGCTATTTTTTTGTTCCATCAAATTTTTCCATGTTCCGTCAGGATTTAAATTACGCGTAGAATAATGTCCACCCATTTGTCGACCAGCAGATTGAGGCTCGCGCTCCACATCCGTGTCGCCATAAAGTCCAGCAAACCATTCTTGAACCGTCAATTGACCAATGGCCATCATTAAAGTTTGATCACGATAATAACCAGATCTAAAGTCGCCGTTTCTGAATTGTTTAGCAAGAGCAATTTGTGCTAACTCCTTACCATCGCCAAAAATTCCAAACTTCGCTTTTCCTCCTAAAACTTCCTTGCGACCTAATAGTGAGGTCTCTCGGGAAATCATCGCTAACTTGAAGTCTTCTATGATTTGTTTCTTAAAAGTGTCAAAATCAAATTTAGTTATTGGTTCAGAAACAGTATTGTTTGCCATGTGTGCTGGTTTTTAATTGGTGCAAAATTAGTAAATAATCATGATTTTTACGACAAACTAGCGAGTTGAAAGTTTTGATTTGAATTGATTTCAACAATCTTTGCATCTTATTCGTTAACTTTAAAATAACAATGTCCTTTTTCATGAAAATATACTTACCATTAATTGTAACCAGTCTTTTGTTTCTTTGTTTCAATCAGACGGCTCTTTCTCAACAAAATATAACACTTAGAGGCAAAATCAATTATCAAAATCTGCACAATACTGACTTAAATGATATTTGGGGTTACACCGATGAGCAAAATAATGAATACGCTTTGGTGGGTGCTCGCAAAGGTACCTCTGTAGTTAATGTCAGTGATCCTACACAACCTGCTGAAATTTTTTGGGAACCTGGGATGAATAGTATTTGGCGCGACCTAAAGACTTGGACCGATTATGCTTACGTCACCACGGAGGCGAAAAACGGACTTTTAATTATTGATTTAAGTCCTTTACCACAGTCGAATAATTTACCGGTGGCTTATTATAACGGTCCTGCTAACGATTCGTGGTCTAGTGCACATAATTTATACATCGACGGAAATGGATTTGCATACATTTTTGGTGCCGATAGAGGAAACGGAGGGGTTATTATTTTGGATGTTCAAACTAATCCGATGAGTCCGATTGAAGTAGGGATATTTGATAATTGGTACTGCCATGATGGTTACTTACGCAATGACACCTTGTTTTTAGCGCATATAAATGATGGTTTTATAAGTATGGTAGATGTTTCGGACAAGGCAAATCCTGTTTTATTAGGCACGAAGTCTACTCCAAATAATTTTGCTCATAATATATGGGCAAGCGATGATGGCAACTATGCCTTTACAACGGATGAAAAACCGGGGGCTTTTTTAACTTCTTACGATGTCTCTGATCCAACGAATATCAAAGAATTGGACCGTATTCAATCAAGTCCAGGCACTAGTGTTATTCCCCACAATGTGCACGTGAAAGGGAATTATCTGATCACGAGCTACTATAGAGATGGAATAACGATTCACGATGTGTCACGACCTAAAAACATGGTGCAGGTTGGTAATTATGATACTTCACCATTGCAAGGGAATGGGTTTAATGGATGTTGGGGAGTTTATCCTTTTTTACCTTCTAATACTATAATTGCATCGGATATAGAAGGAGGATTATTTGTGTTTACGCCGAACTATCAACCAGCTTGTTTTCTAGAAGGTATTGCAACAGATGCAAGTAATTCAAATCTTCTGAATGGAGTAAATGTTACGATTCTTAATAATGACAACAGAGATGTTTCTGACGGGAATGGCGAATATCAAGTCGGAGTTTCTCAAAATGGTCTTTACGATGTGACCTATAGAAAGGTTGGATATGCTGAACAAACTCATCAATTATCTCTGCAAAATGGTGTTGTGACAACAAAAAATGTTGTCCTCGTCCCACTTGCCGCTTACGGTTTGACAATAATCGTGAAAGATGAGCTTACCAATCAATTAATTCCAGATGTAGATGTGCGTTTAGAGGGGCAATGGATAAAACATGAGGATAAAACAAATGCATTTGGCGAGGTGGATTTGACTTTGTTTTACAATGAAAGCTATCAAGTTTATATCGGGAAATTTGGATATTACACCCATTGTGAAATAACGCCTATAGATAATCAAACAGGTCAGTTAACCATCTTGTTGAAGCAAGGGATTTACGATGATTTCACCTTTGATTTTGGCTGGCAAGTTCAAGGATCAGTTTTGACTGGCGATTGGGTGCGAGGTGTGCCTTACGGTGTGGGTACGGCAAATCCAGATGCGGATTCAGACTTTGATTGTGGGAATATGGCGTATGTAACAGGAAATAAAGAAACCATGGATCCAGATGAAGATGATGTAGACGAAGGTACAACGATCTTGCGTTCACCAGTGTTTGATTTAACCAATTTTACTGATCCATATATAAATTACCGTCGTTATTTTTATAATTTCTTTGGGCCATTTGCACCTGATGATCAATACGTAGTGAGGCTTTCGAATGGAATTACTACCGTGGTCCTGGAAGATTTAACTTCAAATCCAGCAGAATTTGATATGTGGATTCCCGCGAGTATTAAAGTGAATAATTTAATAACCCCAACAAATCAAATGACCTTAATAATAGAGGTGAATGATACTCCGAGCAAACCCAATATTACAGATGGTGGCTTCGATTATTTCTTTGTTTCTAATGCCAGTACTTTGGATATAAAGGAAATTGAAATTGAAAGACTGAGTGTTTTTCCCAATCCATTTAATGAGACATTGAAGGTGGTGTCGGATGAGATTATCGGGGAATATCGAATTACCAGTCTAGATGGGAAGTTGATCATGTTGGGCGAGTCAAGTCAAAAAACAGTTCAAATTAATGCCAAAGACTTAAAATCAGGCATGTATCTTTTCACCTCCTCTAAAGGCACAAACCGTATTATTAAAAATTAATTGTGAGAACCTTTTTTGAAGAATTTAAAATTTTGGCGTTATCCTTTTTAACTTAGTCGAAAAAATACACATTGGCACATCATTTAAATCTTTCTATCGTTATTCCTTTATTCAATGAGGAAGAAAGCTTACCAGAATTATTCTCTTGGATTCAAAGAGTAATGGTCGCTAACGATTATTCCTTTGAAGTGATTTTTATAGATGACGGATCGAAAGATTCATCATGGTCGGTAGTCGAAAGCATTTCAAAAGACAACAAGGAAGTAAAGGCGATTAAATTTCAAAGAAATTACGGTAAATCGGCTGCTTTGCAAAAAGGATTTGAAATGGCACAAGGTTCTGTAGTAATTACAATGGATGCTGATTTGCAAGATTCCCCAGATGAAATACCGGCTTTGTTCGAGATGATCATTAAAGATGATTTTGATGTTGTGTCAGGTTGGAAAAAGAAAAGATACGACCCAATTTCAAAAACAATTCCTACTAAGTTATACAACTGGGCTGCTCGGAAATTGACTGGAATATATTTACATGACTTCAACTGTGGGCTAAAAGCTTACAAGCTTGCCGTTGTCAAAAGTGTTGAATTGTATGGCGACATGCATCGATATATCCCTCCTTTAGCAAAATACGCAGGGTTTAATAAAATAACAGAAAAGGTAGTGGAACATCGTCCAAGAAAATACGGTACTACTAAATTTGGATTGAATCGGTTTTTGAATGGTCCCTTAGACTTAATGTCTGTTGTTTTTATGGGGAAATTCGGTAAAAAACCAATGCATTTTTTTGGGGCTTTGGGCACACTAATGTTTTTTATTGGTTTTGGAGTTTTCTTTTTCCTTGGCGTTCAAAAATTATTTTTTAATACAGAAGCTCGATTGTTAGCACAAAGAACAGAGTTTTTTATTGCTTTAACCGCGATGGTGATGGGAACTCAATTTTTTCTAGCCGGATTTCTAGCTGAACTTTCCTCAAGATCATCCTCAAGTAGAAATGTGTACTTGATTGAAAAAGAAATTAAATGATTCCTTTAGTTGACAAATCATGGACGCTATTTTTAGATAGAGACGGGGTTGTGAATGAGCGAATTATGGGTGGGTATGTTTTGTCGCCTGATTTGTTTCATTTTACTTCAGGAGCCGAATTGGCGATTTCGAAATTCAATTCTGTTTTTGGTCGCACACTTGTAGTTACCAATCAACAGTGTATCGCTAAAAATATATTATCGGAAAGTAACCTTTCAAAGATTCATGATTATATGAGCATGAAACTGAAATTACACGCAGCCTTTGTGGACAAAGTTTATTTTGCACCCGAGTTGGCTTCAAATCCAAACAATACGAGAAAACCAAAGCCATCAATGGCTTACCAAGCGAAACAAGATTTTCCGGAAATAGATTTTCGAAAAAGCATTATGGTTGGTGATACTGATTCGGATATAAAATTTGGTAAAAATCTCGAAATGTTTACTGTTAGAATCAAAACAGAAGAACCCATTGGTGTAGAGGCAGACTTAACGGTACAAAGTTTGTATGAATTTTCTCAAAAGTTTAAATAAGCACATGAAATTTTATTTATTTATATGTTTTGTTAGCGTGATGAGCTTTCAAATGAATAGTCAAATCAACAAGACAGACAGTAAAGGCTTAAAACAAGGACCTTGGGAAAAATTCTACCCCAAAAGTACAGTATTGGAGTATAAGGGAAATTTTAAAAACAATTTACCCATAGGAGAATTTACTTATTTCTATCCTTCAACTAAAGTAAAGGCGGTTATAAAACACTCAGAGGAAGGTAGATCCGTAGCCTATTTTTATCATGAAAATGGAGAGATAATGACTTATGGAATTTACCGAAATTACAAGAAAGATAGTCTTTGGTTTCAATTCAATGAAGCCGGTAAAATTGTATTTACTGAGGAATATAGAAATGATCTTTTGAATGGAAAAAAAACAGTTTACTATCCACCCAACAAAGAAACAGGAAAAGTAGACAGAATAGCTTCTATCACTCATTTCACGGATGGTAAAGCGGATGGGGAGTATGTTGAATATTTTGATTTTGGAAGTCCGCGTGTTAAAGGCCAGTTCAAGAACGGTTTAAAATCTGGTGTATGGACAGAATATCAACCAACTGGTAAGCCGTTGGTTATGAATAGGTTTAAAGGAGGGGTGAAGCATGGATGGTGCAGTGCTTATGATGCTTTAGGCAAAGAATCTAACAAAGTCTACTATTATTATGGCCAGCCAAAAGATGGTAAAGATTTGGAGTTTATTATGAAGCAAATGAAAGAAAAAGGCATAAATCCCAACGAATAGTGTCCCTTTGTCGTATATTCGTTAGTATGATTTCCAGAATTTATTTATCCCTTATTGTTGTTGGACTGTTGTTTTTCAGTTGCAAGAAAAAAAATGAATCTGATGCCATTGATTTGCATACTGAATACGCAGGCTTGATGCAGTCAAAGTTTATAATTTACGATGCAACTGAGATTTTTCATGACGACCCTTCAGGAATTCATGACACATCGAACTATTTACTTAAAACCAGAATTGGGGATTTATATGTTGATTTGGAAGGTCGACCTGGCTATGAAATTGAAAGATATAAAAGTTTCGATAATGGATTGAATTGGGAGTTGACAGATATTTGGTACGGAGTAGCAAAAAGTAATCGTTTGGAAATAGTTGAGGAAAATGAACGAAAAGTTCGGCTAATTTTTCCACCCCGTTTAAATT
The DNA here is from genome assembly GCA_018825925.1 of Bacteroidota bacterium. GTDB lineage: Bacteria > Bacteroidota > Bacteroidia > Flavobacteriales_D > Crocinitomicaceae > UBA2040. The sequence continues at coordinate 10,110 of JAHKAT010000038.1, forward strand.
CTAAGTGGGATTTAAATATTTATAACAGCAAGGCGAAATCTGATTTGGAATACATAGAAATACACGCTAGTAAAACTTGTAATAATGAGTTTTTTGACTCAGTGGTCGTAGTTCAACAAGAGAAGTTATTCACCTTGGTTGATTTTAAAAAACAGACAGAAACATATGCGAAAGGGGTTGGTTTGATTGATAAATATTTCAAAAATTTAACCATATCAAATTTTGATACTTTGGATGTTCAGCGTGGAACAGAATATTTTTTAAAACTGAAAGCCCACGGGTTTGAGTAATAAATTGAAAATAGCCATCCTTTCACCTTTCTATCCTTTGCGAGGTGGAATTGCACAGTTTGCGGATAATTTAGCAAATGAATTGGAAAAAAATCACGAAGTTTTGAGGGTAAATTTCAAGCGTCAATATCCACGATTTCTTTTTCCAGGTAAAAGCCAAGAGGTATCTAAAATAGATCAAAATTTAGAAAAATCCGAGCCACTCATTGATAGCATAGGTTGGTTCAGTTTCGGTCGAACTGCGAAGGTGTTAAATACCTTTGAACCAGACCTTGTTATTACCGCTTATTGGATGCCATTAATGCTTGTTGCATATAGTAGAATAATAAAAAAACTGAAATCAAAAGATATTCGTAAAGTCATTCTGATACATAATTTCATTTCGCATCAAAAAAAACCGTTTGAAAAATCGTTGATTTTAAAATTCATTAAAAAAAATGACAAGATCATCGCATTGTCAGAAACGGTGGCCAATCAAATACAAAAAGAAGCACCAAAACCTGCAATCAAAGTACTTCATCATCCTGTATATAATCAATTTGGAGATTTACTCCCTAGAACGACTTCAGAAGAAACCTTGTTGTTACCTAAAAATAAAAAGGTGGTTCTATTTTTCGGTTTGGTCCGTGAATACAAAGGATTATTGGATTTGATAACGGCTTTCGAGCAATTAGCTGACGATTATTTTTTGTTGATAGCAGGAGAGTGTTATGGATCTACAGAAGTCTATAATCAAGCCTTGAGTAAATTATCAAAAGGCAAATATAGGTGGGATAATCAATTTGTGCCAGATGAACAAGTTCGGCTTTATTTTAGTGTGGCAGATGTCTGTGTACTTCCCTATCGATCGGCTACCCAATCGGGGGTAACTGCAGTGTCGCATCATTTTAATCTTCCAGTGATAGCAACGAATGTAGGGGGTGTGCACGAATCAGTGCAACATAAAAAAAATGGAATATTGGTGGAGCCAGAACGACCGGATCAATTACAAAAGGCCATTGAAGATTATTTTGACAAAAATATGAAACCTGGCTTTGTTGCATCACTCACTGCTGACCCGCCTCCAAACTGGAAAGATTTTTCCTCGGCCATTGTAAAATTCTCAATGGATTAAGTGCCTGAATACGAGCTGTAAAAGAGTAAAAATTAATCACTAATCATTAAAGTGTGGATAACAATCTGATTTCTGCCATTTCTTTGTTGACTTTATTAGTGTTAAACTTTATATTTGCGCCCTTATAATACAAACAAACTGACTTACGACAATGCGTAATAAAGGATTCTTTTGGTTTATAACCATACTATTGACGGCAATTTGTATCTACCAATTGTCATTTACTTGGGTTTCTAACTCAGTAGAGAACAAAGCTGAACGCGAAGCAGATGTGCGAGTAGCGGAGCTAATGAAACAAGCAGCACTGACTGGTGATTCCACTTTGTTACCGAACGGTACAATGGTGAATTTCAAAACGGTAGAAGGTGAGGAGCTTGCAAAGGCAGCTTTCATTAATCAAATTCTTCGTGAAAAATCAGACAAGAAAGTGTATCCAGTTTTTGGATCTACATTTTCAGAAGTTAAAAATCGATCTTTAGCCTTTGGTCTTGATTTAGTGGGAGGAATGAGTGTGACAATGGAAATTTCTATTCCAGACTTGGTAGCAAGTTTTGCACGAAATCAAAAAGATTTGCAATTCGTTCGACCTTTTGAAAGTTCAAAAAAGCGTTTTGCTAAAGAGGGTGGTGATTTTGTAGCCATTTTTGCGGATGAGTACAAAAAGTTAAACAAAGGTCAGTCTTTAGTAAAGATTTTTGCTATTTCAGAGATTGAAGAGTTGGGAACAAATTCTTCGGACAAGGATGTTTTGTCATTTTTAAATGATAAAGTTTCGAGTGCAATGGATGGTGTAGAGTTGATTATGAATCGACGAATCAATCAATTCGGTGTGGCTCAACCAAACATACAAAAAGACCCATCGAACAATCGTTTGTACATTGAGTTGCCAGGGGTACAAGATGAGGCAACTGTGGCTCAGAAATTAAAATCAACAGCAAATCTTCAGTTTTTCGAGACCTACATGGGGAATGAAATAGCTTCAAATTGGCAACAAGCAAGCAATATTTCTCTTCGTGAAGAAATGACGGAAGAAGAAATGAATGCAGAAGTTGATTCTACAGATGTTGATTCTACTAAGAGTACTTTGGATCAATTAACGAAAGGAAATAATTTATCGAAAGGAAGTATT
>JAHKAT010000039.1 GCA_018825925.1 Bacteroidota bacterium
AATTTGCGTAATGGCCAAAGAAGATTATAGCAAATTCCTTTCCGGAACTTCTAAAGAGCCCACTTTAACGAAAGTTAAGCCGCATTGGCAATATCAGTTGGAGAAAGCTTGTTTTTTTCTCGACCAATAATTTCTTTTTTAGTTTCACTGCTTATGTTTCCAGCTTCCAACGTAAGAACTTCATACTTTCTTTCGTCGCCTTCCATTTCTTTTTTCTCAACGTAACCACGCTTCTGAATGGTTGAAATTGTTGGCGCATACGTTGATGGTCGCCCTATGCCTAGTTCCTCTAATTTCTTCACCAAAGAAGCCTCCACATATCGAGGTGCGTGACGCGTAAAGCGCTCAGTAGCTATAATTTTGTCTTTTGATAAAGCATCGCCTTCATCCATGTTGGGCAGCAAGCCATCCGTTTCGGCATTTTCCTCATCTTCATCCACGTCAGACTCCAAATAAACTCTTAGGAATCCATCAAACTGAATCATTTCCCCTTTCGCCTGAAAATGCGCTTCTAAATTTTTTGAACCTATTTTAATGGTTGTTCGTTCTAGTTTTGCCTGCTCCATTTGGGAAGCAATCGATCTTTTCCAAATCAGTTCGTACAAACGTTCTTCATCTCTTTCTCCCGAAATAGAGTGTTCAGAAAAATCAGTTGGACGAATCGCCTCATGCGCCTCTTGGGCATTACTATTTTTGTTTGTATAATTAGTTGGTCTGGAATATTCTTTTCCGTAGGCTCTTAAAATTTCGTTCTTCGCTCCCTCTTTTGCAGTATCTGAAAGATTCACAGAGTCGGTTCTCATGTAAGTAATTTTCCCGGCTTCATATAATCGCTGGGCCACTAACATAGTTCGCGAAACATTAAAACCAAGCTTCAAACTCGCTTCTTGTTGTAAAGTTGAAGTAGTAAATGGTGCTACTGGTGATTTAACAGCTGGTTTTTTGTTGACCTCCAAAACACTCATCTCAGAGGATGCGCATTGATTTAAGAAATCATTTGCTTCCTTGGGAGATGAAAATTGCTTATTCAACTCAGCATTTAATCGCTCTTTTCCTTTTGAGAACTGACCATTTAAACGATAAAAAGCTTGTGGTGTAAACCCTAAAATTTCCTTTTCACGCTCAACAATTAATCGCACCGCCACCGATTGTACACGACCTGCTGACAAAGATGGTCGCACCTTTCTCCATAAAACAGGCGAAAGTTCAAATCCAACCAAGCGATCTAAAACACGACGAGCTTGCTGCGCATTCACTAGTTCTTGATTTATTTGCCTTGGTTTCTCTATTGCTTTTAAAATTGCTGATTTAGTAATTTCGTTAAAAGTAATACGTTTCGTTTCTTTTTTCTTTAAATCCAAGGTTTCATAAAGGTGCCAAGAAATAGCTTCTCCCTCACGGTCTTCATCGGTCGCTAGCCAAACCACTTCCGCAGCCTTCGCTAATTTTTTCAATTCTGAAACCACTTGTTTCTTATCTGGACTGACTTCATAATTGGGTTTGAAATCATTTTCGATGTCGATAGCCACTCCTTTTTTTGCTAAATCACGAACGTGACCGAAACTAGATTTAACAACAAAGTCCTTCCCTAAATATCCTTCGATAGTTTTGGCCTTTGCAGGTGACTCGACGATAACTAAATTTTTTGCCATAATGGAAAACAGAATTTACCTAAAAAGATGCAAAATAATACCATATAAAACGAAAAAGCAAATGCAATGCGTTTTCAAACCCCGAATTTAGGCTTATTTCATTCCCTACAACTAAAGTTGTAAAAAAAATTAAATATAAGTCTGTCATTTTGTCACCTCTTATTGATATTGTATTTTTGTTGCCTTGAAAGTATCAACATCAGAAAAAAGAAATTTTGAATAAAACAATTGACGAGGGAAGACAAGGGGAAGCTTTGGTATTAGAATCCCCCAAGAAATGCATTAAAAAACTGTATCTTGAAAGCTATGGTTGCGCAATGAATTTTGCTGATAGTGAGGTAGTTGCTTCCATTTTAGCTAAAGATGGTTTTGAAACAACACAAAATAGTCAAGAGGCGGATGTGATCTTTTTAAATACTTGTTCGATTCGCGAAAACGCCGAACAAAAAGTACGTGTAAGATTGCGTGATTTTAAAAAGCAAAAAACACAAAATCCCGACTTAGTGGTGGGAGTTTTGGGTTGCATGGCTGAGCGATTGAAAAAAAATTTACTCGAAGAAGAAAAATTAGTAGATATTGTTGCCGGACCGGATTCTTATCGTGATTTACCCAATTTAATCGATGAAGTGGGGTCTGGACAAAAAGCGGTGAATGTTTTACTCTCTAGAGAAGAAACGTATGCTGATATTTCTCCAGTAAAATTAGACAAAGGTGGGATCACTAGTTTCGTGTCGATAACGCGTGGTTGCGACAATATGTGTTCCTTTTGTGTGGTGCCTTTTACGAGAGGTAGAGAACGATCGAGAGACCCCCAAACAATTGTGAATGAATGTGTAGATCTTTTTAATTTAGGTTACCGCGAGGTGACACTCTTGGGACAAAACGTGGATTCCTATCGCTTTAATCTTTCTGGTAAGGGAGAAATAAAGGATGAAAATATGCCAACCACCAATTTTGCCCAATTGTTAGAAATGGTCGCCCAAATCTCCCCTGATTTAAGAATTCGATTTTCAACTTCTCATCCAAAAGATATGTTGGATGATGTTTTAGAGGTGATTGCAAAGTATGAAAATGTTTGCTCTTACATTCACTTGCCAGTTCAATCTGGTAGTTCGAGCATGCTGAAAAGGATGAATCGTGGATATACTCGTGAATGGTATTTGGATAGAATAGCAGCCATTAAGCGTATTGTTCCCAACTATGCAATTTCAACGGATATAATTTCTGGGTTTTGTGACGAAACAGATGAAGAGCACCTAGAAACTTTAACCTTAATGGACGAAGTGGAATTCTCGTTTGCTTATATGTATAAATATTCTGAGCGACCTAAAACATTGGCTGAAAGAAAGTTTGAGGACAATGTTCCTGAAATCGTAAAATCAAAGCGGTTAGAACAAGTTATAACGAAGCAAAATGAATTATCACTAAGACTGCACCAACAACAAATTGGAAAAACAGTGAAAGTTTTAATTGAAGGATTTTCGAAACGCTCTGATGAACAGTTATTTGGTAGAGATGACAGAGCCTCGGTGGTTATTTTTGCTAGAGAAAATTATGTAAAAGGGCAATATGTAATGGTTAAAATTAACGATTGTACTTCTGCCACTTTGTTTGGTGAGGTAGTAGAGTTGTTACCCGCTCATCCAATTCAA
>JAHKAT010000040.1 GCA_018825925.1 Bacteroidota bacterium
GGATATCTGTTTCAATCATGTTCTTATTAATGAGCCCCTTAAATCCTATACGGAAATCAAGGAAAAGTTGTATTTATATTTAATTCACAAAGGAACGATTGAATGTCTCTCAAATAAATGATAAATATCATTCAAACGCTTTGCTGTATTTTCTTCATTCCATTATCTACTCTTTGTTTTTTAAAGTAGCTGTAATTTCATTCATTTTCTGTACTTTCTCTTCGAAATCTCCTTTTAAGGTTTTGCGATACTCGTTCAAATTTTCGACCATTTTATTAATATCTTCGGGAATAATTTCTTCGAAGAACTCTCGTAATCTTTTTGCTGTTGTGGGTGATTTTCCATTGGTCGAAATGGCAATTTTCACATTCCCTTTGGTTACAATTCCGCCTAAATAATAATCACATAACGGCGGTGTATCAGCAATATTACAAATTAGAAATCGCTTTCTAGATAAGTCGTATACTCTTTTATTTACTTTTAAATCATCAGTACATGCAATAACCATGTGGCGTTTGCGAAGCATCCAGCGATTAAATTTCTTCTCTGTTAAAATAACAGAGCTGTGTTTGTTTGCCAAAGTTACCAATTCTGGTAAAAATCGCGGTGCCACCACCTCAACATTTGCATTGGGACTTGATTTTAATAAAAAGCTTAATTTTTCTAACCCTACATTTCCTCCACCTACAATCAATACTTGCATATTGTGTAATTTTAAAAATACAGGATATAATTCATTCCTTTCCATAAACCAATAGTTTGTTGTGACTGGATTTTAACTCTTTGCAAAACCCTTTCCTAGTTTGACTATCTCCTACAACGGCTCCAATTAAAATAATTGCTGGCGAACTTAATTGCTGCTCAGTAACTATTTCTTGAATAGTATCAATGGTCCCAATTCCGATTTTTTCTTCTGGAGTTGTTCCGTTTTGTATGATCGCAACGGCGGTTTCTCCTTTGGATTCCGATTGAAAAATAGCTACAATTTCTTCTAATTTACTCATTCCCATCAATACAACTACGGTAGCCGATGATTGTGCTGCAAGATGAATATCCGAAGATAACTGACGGCTCGAAGTCGTTCCTGTTATTACCCAGAAACTCTCTGAGACTCCTCTTTTTGTCAACGGAATACCTTGATAGGCCGGAACTGCAATAGCCGATGAAATTCCAGGAATAACAAATGTAGGAATTCCAAAGCTTTCTACATAGTCTATTTCTTCACTTCCTCTACCAAAAATAAAAGGGTCACCACCTTTAAGACGAACGACATGACCATAAGTCAAGGCATTATCTACAATTAGTTGGTTGATATGATCTTGTGTATACGCGTGACTTCCTTTTCTTTTTCCGACAAATATTCTCAATGCTTTTTTAGGAGCATAGCTTAATAATTCTTCATTTGCCAACGCATCATATAAAACCACATCCGCTTGAGCCAAAGCTTTCGCCCCTTTTACGGTTAACAAATCGGGATCTCCCGGGCCTGCTCCTACTAAAGTTACTGTGGGTTTTATAATGTTATGCATTTGCTATATCTTTTGCTCTATACGTTTCTAAATTTGTAAAGAAAGTAATTGCTTCTTGTATGTACTTTTTGGCGAAAGCCTCCGTAGGTTCGTTTTGATTGATTTGGTATACCAAGTCTTTGAAAGTCGAATCTAAAGCGATCTTGTTACTCTCTACAAAAACAGTATCAAACAAATTGATGATTCCGGCGTGGTGGTTCGTTTTTTGGTTTTCAGCCAATAACAGTGCTTTTGCCCCGTTCACAAATCCTGCATAAGCTAAGTAAATAGCATCTGCCCAATTTTTGTCTTCGAATGCTTCTTGAGCAAACGTCAATTTATCTTTAGCTTCAAGAAGTAAAGTAGCAACTAAGTCAATTACAACTCCCGCACATTCTCCAACTCCAACCGCTTTTACATAATTGTCAGCATTTCCCCAGTCGATGAAATCTTCGTCTGTAAGATTAGTTACATCTGCCAATGGTTTCAAGAATTCATAAAAATACTTCTCGCCTTTAGCATCATAATAATCTAAAAATGATAATCCGTTCGCATTTGCTTCGAAATCGTTTAATATAAAACGCAAAGCATCTGGTCCTCTACGACTTGGAATCTTGATTACCTTATCAGAAAAACGTCCTTTTCCATCTCCTAAAATCCCACCACCAAGCAATACTTGTAAAGCCGGAGCTACTAGTTTCCCTGAGTTGATAGACATTCCTTGAAAACCAATTGATGACATGTTGTGTTGTCCACAAGCATTCATACAACCACTAATTTTGATGGTAATTTCGCGATTCTCTTTGTACTGCGGAAACTCTAATTTTAAAACTCTTTCTAATTCTTCAGCAATTCCAGTGCTACTTGCAATACCTAAATTACACGTATCTGTTCCTGGGCAAGCAGTAATATCACCAATGGTATCGTAACCTAAAGTTACAAAATCTAATTTGGATAATTCTTGGTAGAAAAAAGGTAAGTTTTCCTCTTTTATATTTCTCAGTACAATGTTTTGCTTTAATGAAAAACGCAATTCATTGGCTCCGTAATTTTTAATTAATTCGGCTAAAGCTCTTGCTTTGTCCGTATAGAAATCTCCTAAAAGCACTTTGATTCCAATGGCAACATAACCCGCTTGTTTTTGAGCAATCACATTCGATTGTTTCCAAGCTTCATAAGCAGCAGTATCATCAATAGTAACTGCAGGCACTTCTAATAAAGTTGCTGGAATCGCAGCATCAAAAGCAGTCGTGTCAATTTCGTATGATTGGTAAGACAAGGCTTTTTTCTCTTCGTCAACTAAGCGCAAAAATTCATCGCGACCGATATCTTTGATTAAGAATTTCATACGTGCTTTTAAACGCTTAGCTCTTTCACCATGACGATCAAAAACTCTTAAAACACCTTCGGTAGTTGGGATAATTTGGTTTACCGGAATAAATTCTGATAACAATTCTGCATGATGTGGCTGAGAACCTAATCCTCCTCCTAACATCACTTTGAAACCGCGTTCCCCGTTTACAATCTTTGGAATGAATCCCAAATCATGTAAATAACTCAAAGCCGTATCTTTATCTGAAGAAGAAAAAGACATTTTGAATTTACGTCCCATTTCTTGACAAATAGGATTTCGCAAGAAAAACTGAAACATAGCGTGCGCATAAGGCGACACATCAAAAGGTTCGTCAACATCAACACCCGCCAATTCACTTGCTGTGATATTACGCACGGTATTCCCGCAAGCTTCACGAAGTGTAATATCGTCTTTAGCAAGGTTTGCCCAAAGCTCCGGAGTTCTATCTAAACTCACATAGTGAATTTGGATATCCTGACGTGTTGTAATGTGCAAACGTCCTGTTGAATACTCGTCAGACACTTTAGTAATACGCACTAATTGTTCGCTAGTCACTTTACCAAAAGGCAATTTGATACGAATCATTTGCACGCCTTCTTGACGCTGACCGTACACTCCACGCGCTAAACGCAGGCTACGAAAACGCTCGTCATCAATTTTCCCGTCCTTGAATAAGGCGATTTTTCTTTCTAAGTCGATTATCTCTTTTTGAACAATCGGATTTTCTATTTCGGTTCTA
>JAHKAT010000041.1 GCA_018825925.1 Bacteroidota bacterium
AGCGAAACACCTTTCGACTTTGTATTTAGAGGATTTATCAGACTTCATCGTAGAATGTGTAGATGAAAATTTTGGTTTTAGTCGATACGCTGAAAGATTGGGTGAAAGTGCCAATTCTTTTGATGAACTGTATGCCGCTTTAAATGACTCTCCAACCAAAATTGATGAGATAACTTTGGCTATTCTCGACGCACGAATAAAAGAATATAAACCGAAGTTAATCTGCTTCTCTGTGCCTTTTCCAGGGAATTTATACAGTGCTTTTCGTTGTGCACAATGGGTGAAAGCAAAGTTTCCAGCGGTGAAAATAGCAATGGGAGGTGGTTTTCCAAATACCGAGCTGCGGTCCTTAAAAGATAAACGAGTTTGTGAGTTTTTTGATTATATCACCCTTGATGATGGCGAGTTACCTATAGAACTAGTCTATAAAAATGTCGTCGAAAGTGAATCAAACAACGAATTTAAACGAACTTATATACTTCAAAACGAACAACTAGAATTTGTCAATAATTCGATCCAAAAGGACTACAAACAGTCTGAAGTAGGCACGCCCGATTATTCGGATTTACTATGGTCGAGTTATATATCGGTCATTCAAATTGCCAACCCTATGCATAGTTTGTGGAGTGATGGTCGTTGGTTAAAACTAACTATGGCGCATGGTTGTTATTGGGGAAAGTGTACTTTTTGCGACATTTCCTTAGACTACATAAAACTGTACGAACCTATTGCTGCGAAACTTTTGGTCGACCGTATGGAAGAATTGATGGAGGCAACAGGCGAGAATGGATTCCATTTTGTAGACGAAGCTGCTCCTCCTTCTTTAATGAAAGCACTTGCCCTTGAGATTCTTCGAAGAGATTTAATCGTGAGTTGGTGGACCAATATTCGATTTGAAAAGAATTTCACCAAAGATTTATGCGTTTTACTAAAGTCCTCGGGCTGTATTGCTGTATCTGGCGGACTGGAGGTGGCCTCGGATCGTTTATTGACGTTGATAGACAAAGGCACAAGCGTCAGTCAAGTAGCGAATGTGACAAGAAATTTGACCGATTCGGGAATCATGGTTCATGCCTATCTAATGTACGGTTATCCAACTCAAACAATTCAAGAAACGATAGATAGCTTGGAGATGGTGCGACAGTTGTTTGAGTCTGAAATACTACAATCGGGATTTTGGCATCAATTTGCGTTGACAGCACATAGTCCAGTAGGTTTAAATCCACAAAAATATGGAGTGTTACCGAAACAAAACGAGATAACATTTGCCAATAATGATATTCAATTCACTGATTTAACAGGGATTGATCATAGTCGATTTAGTTACGGGTTAAAAAAATCCTTGTACAACTTCATGCAAGGTGTTGGTTTAGATTTGCCTTTGCACGATTGGTTTGAATTTAAAATACCAAAAACGACCATCTCTAAAAATTTCATTCAAGAATGTCTGGCGGAATCGAGTTCTCTTTTAATGAAAGAAACATCAAAACTAGTCTGGATAGAAAGCCTTCCTATTGTTAAGTCTGTTTCAAAGACAAAAAGGGGAGTGACTTATGATAACTTACAATTGACTTTTCATTCAAAAACCAGTGAAACGGCAGTAATGGTTGAGAATGAAAAAGGTCTTTGGTTGTATGAATTATTGAAAAGTCTTCATGCTTCACAGACCTTTGGCAAGCGTCTAAATGAGGTGCGTGCAAGTTATGAAGAACGATTTATAGATTTTGATCAATTTTGGTATTCCAAGCCTATTCTAAAAATTCGAGAACTAGGTCTATTAGTTCTATAAATAAAAAAAACGCCTCCATGGAAGCGCTTTGTTCATCTTATTTAGTCCTTTATTTTTTCGAACATTCCTTCGTTTCTTTATAAACAAACGTGACATCCTCAGTTCTTTCCTCGTCACCAAAAGTCAAGGTGAACTTTTCTTTTTCTTTCAACCAAGTTCCTTGATAAGTAGCGCCGTTGTCTGGAACAAAGGTAATACCGTTTTTCCAATCAATTGTGCAGCTGCCTAACTCTTTGCTCACAACTCCGTCTTTTTTTGTTGCAAGTGCATAGGAAGTATATTCTTTCTCTTTTTTCTCTTTGTTGTAAAAAGTGACCCAAATAGCATCCATTTCTGCCGTATTTTCATTCAAAACAGTGGCATCTTTAGATTGGTGATCAACAGAATAATAAGTTAGAGAGTGATCTATCTTGTCTTTTTTAATTTTATCACAGGAGGTAATTAAAATAAGGCCAAGTGCCAATACAATTAGATTATGGAGTTTCATTTTAGTTCTGTTTTAGAGGACTAATTTATAAGAATGTTTGAACAAATCAAATATTTTAACAATTGAAAATGAGCAAGAAAGCTCTAGATCTGTTGGCCTAAGTTTCATAATTGAAATTTTGCCAACGGAATTCAGAGATGAGTGCTGCGCTTATTCGTGGCTCCAAACGGCCAACTCGTTTCCAGAATGATCTATAAATTGAAAGCGTTTTCCTCCTGGAAAAGAAAAAATATCCTTCGTGATTTGACCACCTTCTTGGATAACCTTTGTTTTGATATTTTCAAGCTGAGAATGAAAAAGAACGATTAAGACTCCATTTACAATGGGCGCCATGGTTCTTTCAAATCCGCCGGAAATTCCGCTTTCATCAAAAGAAACATAATGATCGCCGTAATCGGTAAACTTCCAGCCAAAAACAGTGGAATAGAATTTTTTAGTTGCTTGAATGTCAGTTGACTTAAACTCAATATAATTGATATGGTTGTTGTTCATTATTTCTGACATCGTTGTATGTTTTATTTGCTGAATCGATATTTGACAATGCAAAAAATGGCTCTAAATCCATCTTTCCAACCAATTTTTTTTCCTTCTTCATACGTTCTTCCGTAATAAGAAATCCCTACTTCGTAGATTCTAATTCCCTTCACCTTAGCCAATTTAGCCGTCATTTCTGGCTCTATTCCAAATCTACGTTCCTTAATCTCAATGTTTTTAGCAATGGAAGTTCGTATAAGTTTGTAGCATGTTTCCATGTCGCTTAAGTTGAGATTGGTCATCATATTAGACAACAAAGTCAGCATCTTGTTTCCAATAGAATGCCAGAAAAACAAAATACGGTGCGGGTGATGTCCCATGAAACGCGAACCATACACGACATCGGCATTGTCCATAAATACAGGTTTCAATAATAAGTTGTATTCATTCGGATCATACTCTAAATCAGCATCTTGAATAATTAAGTAATCGCCAGAGCATTCTTGAATCGCTCGATTAATAGCAGCTCCCTTTCCCATGTTTACGGGTTGAGAAAACAAGCGAATGTCTAAGCCTGGGTGTTCGGCAATGTAACGCTCCACTTTTTCTACTGTAGCGTCTTTACTGCAATCGTTTACAATTACAATCTCTTTAGCAATTCCGTCAGGCAATGAAACTTCGTCCACTTTATTTAAGATCGTTTCTATTGTATTTTCCTCATTATAAGCCGGAATCAGTATGGAAAGTTTTGTAAGCATCGAAATGAATTTTTGACAAATATAAACGAATACAACTTTACTGCTTTTTTTTGATGCGTTTTTGATAGAATTGTCGTGTTGATTCGTCTATAAAATGTTTAAATTTGCAGACACAAATTTGTATTGCTTTTACGGTAGTTTCAATACATTTTTATTAAAACGAGCCAAAGGCTCAACGAGATAATGAAGAAATTCAAAATTTACGCCTCTTTTATAAAGCTTCGCTTGTCAATTTTAGTTGTAATATCCGCATTGTCTGGATATTTATTCAATGGAGGATCTGATTTATGGGAAATTTTCTTGTTAATGGTAGGTGGAATGTTGGTTACGGCCGCATCAAATGGCTCAAATCAAATTTGGGAACGCAAGTTGGATATTTTAATGAAAAGAACCCAAAACAGACCGCTGCCGAATGGGGAGATGAGTTTGACTGAGGCTTATTTCGTGGTTTCAATTTGTTTGATTGTAGGTTCAATCATGCTTTACCAGCTTAATTTACCCTCCTTGTTTTTAGGTTTGTTTGCCTATGTTTCCTATGTTTTTATTTACACTCCTTTAAAACAAGTAACGAGTTGGTCGGTTTTTGTCGGAGCTTTTCCAGGGGCAATTCCACCGATGTTGGGAGCTGTGGCCGTGACTGGGGAGTTTGGTTTTGTGCCAGGAATTTTATTTTTCGTACAATTTTGCTGGCAATTCCCTCATTTTTGGGCCATTGCGTGGGTTTTGGAAGATGATTATAAATTGGGTGGTTTTCATTTGTTGCCTTCCAAGCAAGGCAGAGGCAAAATATCCG
>JAHKAT010000042.1 GCA_018825925.1 Bacteroidota bacterium
GACACCTCCTTTTTCACCCATTTTGCGTTGTTCGTGCACTAGCTTCTCCCTAACTTCCTTTATAGCAGACACTTGACTTACGAGATTAGAGATTTCTAAGGTTCGTATTTCAGACTCTACATTTTCGCCATTCAATAATAAATCTGCGGCTTTTTTTTGAGGTTCTTTTTTGAAACTAATTTCAATTTGAGGTAAGGAAGCGATAATTTCTTTGGAATTAATTGAGTTTTCTGTAACCCAATTGTTGCGTTTAGCAAAAAGTGTCACTCCTCGATACATAGCACCTGTGTCTATGTAAATGGAGTTTAATTCTTTCGCTAAGTCTTTTGCAAGAGTACTTTTACCGCAAGAAGAATAGCCGTCAATGGCCACTGTAATGTTGTTTTTTTGAGCCTTCATTTTAGCGAAGATAGCCAAAGTCAGCTATTTTTTCCACTTGCTTAAATCAGTTTGTAGTGTAATCAGATGTTGAAAACCTGCTTTTGACACTATTCCGAAACCATAATCGAGAGAAAATTTAGAAAACCAAAGTCCTAAGCCAAATGATAGACCGCTAAGTCCTGGGCGCTGCGCTAGTTTCATTTCTTGTCGCTGATGATAATCAAAAGCAGTTCTAAAATGAATATTCTCTGTAATCAAAACTTCTACTTGATATGTGAAATGGCGACCTAATTTTTCAAAAAATCCGGCAACAGGTACCGGTATCGTATCCCCTGTAAGTGCATCTATCGTTGGTTTTGCATTGGGATCCACATAGGTTAAATCCCATCTATTTAAGTGATGTGCTAGTAAGCTAAAACGAAATGGAGCGTGATTGAGTTTTTTTGAAATAGCCGCTTGTAATTCAACTGGCAAAGGGTCGCGACTTTTCGGTAAATATCCTTTTAATTGATATCCTGCATTTTTCACAAGACCGGTAATTAATAATTCCTGATCTTCATTGTAATAAGCACCAGCAAAATCTAATGAAATGCCAAAAGCCTTGTAACTATCAATTTGTGAAAAGATAAAATGGGAGGCTAATCCCAAAGTAAAATTAGGTGACATGGGTTTGGAGGCCGCAAAAGTTAAGTCCCAATCTGAAGGTTGAAAGGTGCCTAAATCGTTCCCAATTTCATCTCTACGGGTAATTTTTCCATAATTAACATAACGCAAAGCACCTGCAGCAACGATATCATTTTTTAAGTTTCGCGAATAATTAAGCATTCCCTGATTAACTCCCGATGGAAGCAAGGCCTGATTAAAAGCCAAACGATTGTGCTGTAATTTATTGATTAAACTGGGGTTGGCAATACTGAGAGAAACATCCTGGTCACGAACTGAAATAAAGTCAGTTCCCAAAGCTAAACCACGGGCGCTAAAAGGTTGATCCAGAAAAGTGAAACCGTAGTTTCCGCCTTGTTGAGACCAATAACTTGAGCTTAAAAGCAATCCAACAATTACAAGGAGTTTTTTCATTTCTGTTATGCTAACGCAAAGATGTGCTAAAAATTATATTTATGCTCGCCTGCCGAGTTCTATAGCTTCCATTTTTTCAACTTTACCATTGTTTATTTGAAAGCGAAGCATGGTTCGAATAGGGTGAAAACCTTTAATTCCGCACGCTCCAGGGTTGAGCCAGAGCATTTTATATCTGGGGTCATGCTTTACCAGTAAAATATGAGAGTGACCACAAATAAATACATCTGGTTTTGTTTCTTCTATAAATTGATGTGCCGGTTCGACATATTTCCCGGGTTTACCAGCAATATGTGTCATTGAAATTTTCATTTTTTCAATTTCGAAGGATAAAAACTCTTTGGTTTCTCGTCGTATTTCGTGATCGTCAATATTGCCAAAAACTATCCGACAGGGTTTGTAGGCTTGCAAACGGTCTAAAACCTCCATACTGCCTATATCTCCAGCGTGCCAAATTTCATCGACATCTTTGAAATAATCTAAAATTCGATCATCGAGATGGCCATGAGTGTCCGATAAAAGTCCAATTTTCACCATTCTACAAAAATAGTTTTTTCGAATACTTTCGGTTTGCCAAGGGTTTTATTTAATTTCGAGTCGATGAATTCAGATCATAAAAAAAGTTGGCTTAAAAAAAGACGTTCGCGAAGAAATGATGTTTCTGCTGCTCAATTGTTGACTGAAATTCAAGCAGGGAGTAGAGATGCATTGTCTCGGTCCATCACACTTTTAGAAAGTACAAAAGTGGCTGATCAAGTATTAGCTCAAGAGGTTTTAAAGGATTGTTTGGAAATTAAAAACGACCAAACGATACGTATAGGAATTACTGGAGTGCCAGGAGTGGGAAAAAGTTCATTTATCGAAATCTTTGGTTTGTGGCTGATTGAGCAAGGAAAACAAGTAGCAATCTTGGCAATTGACCCCAGTTCAGCGAGTAATTCTGGTAGTATTTTGGGCGACAAAACGAGAATGAACGAGTTGAGCATGAGGGAAGAAGCCTTTATTCGACCTTCTCCTGCAGGAACAAGTTTGGGAGGTGTAGCCCGTAAAACACGCGAGTCAATTATTCTTTGTGAAGCTGCTGGGTTTGACGTTGTTTTGGTTGAAACAGTTGGTGTTGGTCAATCGGAAGGAATGGTCCATTCGATGGTGGATTTTTTCTTGTTGTTAATGCTTTCAGGTGCCGGAGATGAATTGCAAGGTATCAAACGAGGCATAATGGAGTTGGCTGATTTATTGGTGGTTAATAAAGCTGATGGCGATAATTTAACCAAAGCAAAAGTGGCAGCTCGGACCTACAAAAACGCTTTGCATTTGTTCCCAGGGAAAGAAAATCGCTGGGTGGCAGAAACTGCTATTTCTAGTTCTGTAGAAAAACCAAAAATGGATGAAATTTGGGCTGTAATTGAACGATTTGAAAATCACACAAAGGAAAACGGTCATTTTTTACGCCATAGAAATCAACAAAATTTACACTGGTTTAAGGAAGAATTAACGCATCAATTATTGCAACTAGCAGGGCAAAATGTCGATGCTAAAAAGCATAGGAAAGAATTAGAAAATCAAGTAGAAAAAGGCACTGTTTCACCTTTTGAAGCAGCTGATTGCTGGATAAAAAAATGGATATTGAAAAATGGAATTTAAAATAGAAGGAGAATACATTGAATTAATTCAATTACTCAAAGCAACGGGTTTAGCCTCCACCGGTGGACACGCAAAATTTATCGTTGATGAAGGTATGGTTTTGAGAAACGGAGCTGTTGAATTGCGCAAACGTGCTAAGTTAGTCCCAGGAGACCAGGTAGTTATTGACGATCAGACAATTGTTTTGATTTAAGAGGAATAAACAATGCTAAGCGATAGAGGACTGGAATGATAACGCCATTCTCTTTTTTCGCTGTGTAAAATGGTCGGTAAGGGCTGTTGAGATTATTTACTAAATCATAAAAAACGCCGACATTGATTCTAAATCCTGTGTCAAATTCTTGAGAATAACCACCCCCTGCAAATACAACCGGGATGAATTGTTTTGGAGGGGTTAATACATTGTATTGAATTGGACTGTTTAAAAACTCAATTTCGGTCCCTAAAAAAAGTGTATTGTAAAAGCGAGCATGGAAAAATGCTCCAAGTCCAAGGATGTTGTACGCGAATTTTTGTCCTAAAAAATTTGACCATGATCGCTGTATTCGCAAGGATGGCCCAGCTATTAAGTTTTTCTCTTCTCCAAATTTGAATCCATATTTTAATCCTAGTGCAAAAGTTCCACCAAAAGTTCCAGTACTGAAAAAACCATCAATCCCAATTTCTTGAGGCGGTGCTGTACTTTCCATCGAAAAGTTTTCATCATCCTGAGCAAAGACTATTCCTGTGAAACCGCAGAAAAAAAGCATGTATTTTAACATTTTCCTTGAATTTTGAGATAAAGATAGAAATTATAGGATTTAGATTTGCAGATTGCTAAATACCACCTTCCAAGTATTTTTAGCCAACGAGAAGACAAAGACAGAAATGTAATCAAAGCCAAGGTCAACGTCAAGTTCAATAAATTTAAAGAAAAGCACTATTCTCAATTGGAGGTGTTATCTTTGCAAAAAAATCAAGTATGCAACTTTTAGATGGTAAAGCCACAGCAGATTCAATCAAAAAAGAATTGGCGCTGGCCGTCAAGCTTCGAAAGGAACAAGGAAAGAAAATCCCTCATTTGGCTGCTATTTTAGTAGGAAACGACGGCGGTTCGCTAACGTATGTCAATGCTAAAGTAAAAACCTGCGACTTGATTGGCTTTGAAAGTACCTTGATTCGATACGACGATTCAGTGCCCGAAGAAATTTTATTGGCCAAAGTAAAATCTCTCAATGAGGACAAAAGCATTGATGGTTTTATCGTTCAGTTGCCATTACCAAAACATATTGATGAAATGAAAATCACCCAAGCGATTGATCCTTTGAAGGATGTCGATGGTTTTCATCCTGTGAATATAGGAAATATGGTGTTGGATTTACCGGGCTTTTTACCTGCTACGCCCGCTGGAATTGTCGAATTAATCAGTAGAAATGGTATAGAAACAAGCGGTAAACACTGTGTTGTACTAGGTAGAAGCAACATTGTAGGAATGCCTGTTTCCATCATGTTGGCTCGAAATACAACACCTGGAAATTGTACGGTGACCATTACCCATAGTAGAACACAGAATTTAGTTGAAATCTGTCAGTCGGCAGATATTTTAATCTCTGCAATCGGCCGCCCGGGCTTTGTAACCAAAGAAATGGTGAAAGAAGGAGCTGTGGTAATCGATGTGGGAACCACACGTGTTGAAGATTCAACGCGCGCAAGAGGATGGCGTTTGCGAGGCGATGTAGATTTTGATGCCGTGAAAGACAAATGTTCTTTTATAACACCAGTGCCAGGCGGGGTAGGTCCTATGACCATAGCTTCACTGATGATTAACACCTTACGTGCTATGGAATTGAAGGGGAAATAAATCCTCAACGCATCATTTTATTCCAATTTTAGGGCATCGTTGAATTTCGCAAGTCTTAAAATAATTATGTAACTTTTTAGTTTTCAATTGGTTTAGTTTTGCTTCTCATAAAAGAAGGGAAACAATAATGATGACCAATATAAGTTCGAAAAAAAAAATACATATTTTATCAAATCCTAAATTATTCGGTCTTTTTGAGGTTGTCAAATTAGAAAGTGTAAATACTACTTTAAAAATAGAAAATAATCGAAAGCCGAATATCGAAAGACTTTTTTGTTTTTTGATAATAATAGTGGCGCTGTTTACTTCTGTCAACTCATCTTTTTCTCAATCACCCAATTTAGGATCGGCAGAAGATTTTGCAATATTCACCACAGTTGGGGCACTAGGAAATACTGGCACCTCAAATATTTCAGGAAATATAGGTACAGGAGGTGGCGCTATTTCTGGCTTCGATTCTCCCACAATTGTTAATGGAACTATTGAGTCGAACAATCCAATAACCACCCGATGTACCAATGATTTAAGGGCTGCATATGATGAGATTTCAACTATTCCAGCAACGGTGGTAGACCATGCACCAGTATTTGGAAACGGAGAGGTACTTTTCGCCGGCGTATATTATATTGGAAGTGCAGGATCATTGGAAGGAAATCTGACTTTAGATGCCCAGAATAATACCGATGAAATTTTCATTTTCCAATTCGGAGGTGCCTTTTCTGCAGGAGCAACCACCAGTATTAGCCTTATCAACGGAGCCTCACCTTGCAATGTGTTCTGGGTAGTAGAAGGAGCTATTTCAATGGGGGCGCAGTCATCGATGAAAGGAACCTTTATTTCAAACAATGGTGCTGTTTCGATGGGTGATGGTGGAATTTTGGAGGGAAGACTACTTTCGACAACCGGGGCTGCAAATGTTTATAATACATGGATATCCTTCCCTGTTTGCACGAATATGCCACTTTCGGTTAGCTTAATGTCGTACAACAGCTTTTGTGATGAGCAAACAACGGTTGTGCAATGGCGAACTTCCTCAGAAACAAACAATAGCCATTTTACTCTTGAGAGAAGCTTAAATGGCGAAAGATGGGATAATATCGGAGTTGTAAAAGGTTCAGGAAACTCAATGTCTCCTCATAGCTATTCATTCAACGATCCAGTGATTAATTCAGGAACATACTATTATCGATTAAAACAAACAGACTTCAATGGAAGCTACCGATATGAAGGGATTATTACTTCCATTCCTTGTGAAAATAGTGACTCTGATCGCCTTACAATTTATCCAAATCCTAATAGCGGTAAATTTAAGTTAGACTTCAATGATAATGCTGATGAAGTAAACACAATTGATATATTCAACTCCGAGGGGCGAAAGGTTTTACATACCTCAGGTGTACAATCAATATTTGATTTGTCCGGTTTTTTACCTGGTGTTTACATAGTTCAAGTTGAGTTTTTTTCAAAGGTGAAGCGGATGAAGTTTGTTTTGTCAAACTGATGAAATCAATCAATGTATTCCAGTTGGAAGGAGTATAACAAAGCAAAACAACAAGTTGGTTTTCATTTTTGACTCAAAGAAATAAACTGGAGCTATCACTTCGATTTACAACTATAGTGAAATTGAATGCCTGTTTAATTACGTACAGCAAACTTCAAAAGTAATAGACATGAAAATTCAAAATACTATTTGATCAAAGATTTCACTATTCATTAAAGGATTTAATTGGTCAGCTGAAGTTGCATCGACCTGAATATTACGACTATCCTAAAGCGCATCTTCTCTAATCGCAATAGACTAAGAATGCCACCTTATTTAAACAATCCTGTCCTAATGGTGCTTACCTCCATATAGAAAGCAATGATTTTTATAATTTAGAAGCGCCAAAGGTGGGTTTAAAATGAGCAAGGTAGAAAACACAAAATCAAGCTGGATAATTTGTCTAGAATGTCAGGGACGCGGAAAAAAAACGCGTAGGCTTCGAAAAAAGGTACGTCTAAACTACCAAAGGGCACTTGAAGATTTTGAAAAAATGAAAGGAGAGGGAATCCCTCCAAATCGACCTATAGGACATCTAGAGTCTTGTGTAAACTGTTCCGGATCAGGATTAATTCCTTCCATCCACCCGCCTAAGGCAGATTATGATAACTATCCTCATGTAGCAATAATTGGTGGTGGAATAGGTGGCGTAGCCCTAGCTGTAGCTTGTTTGCACCGCGGAATACCTTTTACCCTTTACGAACGGGATAGTAGCTTTAACGAACGTTCTCAGGGGTACGGACTTACTTTACAACAAGCAAGGAAGGCGATAGAGGGATTAGGTCTTTTTACTTTAGAGGAGGGCATTGTTTCAACAAAACATGTCGTGCATACCACCGACGGAAAAGTAATCGGTGAGTGGGGAATGCGAAAATGGATGGAAACGGAGGAGCATTCTTCACCTAAGCGAACAAATATTCATATTGCTCGACAGGCCTTGCGCTTAGCCTTGCTGGAACAGTTGGGTGGGAGCAATGCCGTGGAGTGGGGCCACCAACTTATTGATTTTGAAAATATTGGAAAAGAGGGTGTAGAGTTGACCTTTAGTGTGGATGGAGAAACAAAAAAAACCAAAGCAAATATTGTTGTAGGCGCTGATGGCATTCGGAGTGTTGTTCGAAAATTGCTTTTAGCTGAAGAAACTAATCCACTGCGCTATCTAGGTTGCATGGTGATTTTAGGAATTTGTCCTCTAAAACCCCTTGAAGGTTTACAAAATCCTTTATTGGATTCAGCAACCGTTTTTCAAACGGCTAATGGCAATGAACGAATTTATATTATGCCTTATTCATCAACTTCTGTGATGTGGCAATTAAGTTATCCTTTGCCAGAAAAAGAAGCTATTGCACTAAATGCTTTAGGAAAAGAAGCCTTGAAATAAGAAGCTTGTCGGCGAACTCAGTGGCACAGCCCAATTCCTCAGATTATGGAAGCGACACAAGTAGCTCAAATCTCTGGATATCCTGTTTATGATCGTGCATTGCTTTTGCCGAAGCAGTTAACAAAAGGAGGTGCTGTGACACTTTTGGGCGACGCAGCGCATCCTATGAGTCCGTTCAAAGGTCAAGGAGCTAATCAAGCGCTGCTGGACGCGCTTTCTTTGGCGCGGGCTATTTCAAAGAATTGCCGACCATCCTCTGGTTGGAGAGAAAAAGGAGTAAGAGAAAGTGTATTGGCTGAATTTGAAGCTGAAATGTTAGAGCGTAGTGCTATTAAAGTAAAAGATTCGGCAGAAGCAGCAGAGTTTCTCCATTCCGAAATAGTGCTAGAAAAAAAAGACGAGCCGAGAGGCCGAAATATAAGATAAACGAATATCCTAATTCACTCAAAAATAATTGATTTCGCAGTTTCTGTAGAAATAAAATCTAAAATATTCTTTGATTTTTCGTATATTACAAGTAGTGAATTTTCACCTTATTAAAAACTATATTATGAATGATTTAATTAAACTGGTTTCAGACAAATCAGGAATTTCGGAATCTCAAGCAAAATCAGCAATTGAAACGATTGTCTCAACAATAAAAGATAAAATGCCAAATGGAATTGGTGAACAAGTAGCCTCTTTTCTAGAATCGGGAAAATCGCCACTTGAAGAAATTGGTGGTTTAAAGGATAAAGTGAGTGGCTTTTTTGGCAAATAATTAAAATAACAGAGGCGGGAATATGTCTCGGCTCTTTATTTATTTAATCCTCAATAATTTAGGTTGTTACTAATCAAAAAGAACTGCTTTTTTTTATAGAGAAGTTGCTATTCAAAAATTTACAATGATCAATCAATGAAGAGAATTCAATCACCCGTATGGAGACATCTATACATTCAATTCTGTATGGTTATACTTGCACTTTTTTTGGCAAATTGTAGTACGGCAACAGCCGAGAAAAAGTTTAGCACCGATCGAAATTCCTTACCAAAGGATGAAAATATTGTCGAAATAATAACACCAATACCTCCGGTCGTTAGCTATCATTTGATTTCAACGAAAGACTCAATAGAATGGCTGAAATCATTACAAATGGGTGATACACTGAAAGCCCTACTCGTGCTCAATCGAATAGACAAAAATCACCTGCTTAGTTTAGATTCAATAGTTGTACCGGACATCTTTGGAAATAATATTGAAATCTATTCTCCTTTTCCTAATAAAATATCAGAACTTCAAACGATACATAAAATCTTACTCGTTTCTTATTATGCCCAATCGTTTGGGGTATACGAAAATGGAGTTTTGGTGCGTTGGGGTCCAACAAGTTTGGGGAAACAATCGACACTCACACCAACGGGTTTACTTTCAACCAATTGGAAATCAAAGAGTACTATCTCAACCATTGATTCGACCTGGGTGATGGATTGGTATTTTAATCTGGAAAACTTTCAAGGAGTATCCATGCACGAATATGCTTTGCCGGGTTATCCTGCCTCACATGCATGTGTTCGTCTTTATCAAGAAGATGCAAACTGGTTGTATTATTGGGCTGATCAATGGGTGCTAGATCATTCAAAAATAGCTGTATATGGCACGCCAGTTGTAATTTTTGACGCTTACCCTTTCGGACAAA